>JAFQSI010000152.1 GCA_017409645.1 Oscillospiraceae bacterium
CAGCTGACCGGTAAGATCCAGGAGGCTACTTCCGTCGTCTTTGTTGACTACAAGGGTATCACCGTTGCACAGGACAACGAGCTGCGTAAGCAGTTCCGTGAGGCCGGCGTTGAGTACTCCGTTGTCAAGAACACTCTGACTCGTTTCGCTACCAAGAATGTTGGTTACGACTTCGACAAGGTTCTGAACGGTACTACCGCAATGGCCATCACCACTGGCGATCCCATCGCCCCCGCTCGCATCGTCTGCGAGTTCGCCAAGAAGAACAAGCTGAAGACCCTGTCCATCAAGGGCGGCGTCGTCGAGGGCTCTGTTCTGTCCGGCGACCAGCTCTCCGGCTTCGGCGAGCTGCCCAGCAAGAACGCCCTGGTCGCATCTGTCCTGGGTACCTTCCTGGCCCCCATCTCCTCTCTGGCATTCGTTCTGGATCAGATCCGTATGCAGAAGGATGGCAGCGCTCCCGCTGCCGAGGCAGAAGCCTGATCGCTGCCTAATCCCGATCAGACACACACAACTCACACAAATAACTACATTTTAGGAGGATTTTAAAATGGCTAGTGAGAAGATCACTGCTCTGGTTGAGCAGGTTAAGGAGCTGACCGTTCTGGAGCTGTCCGAGCTGGTCCACACCCTGGAGGAAGTTTTCGGTGTTTCCGCCGCTGCCGCTGCTGTCGCTGCCCCCGCTGCTGCTGCTGAGGAGGTCGAGGAGAAGACCGAGTTCGACGTCATCCTGAAGGCTGCCGGCGCTTCCAAGCTGGGCGTCATCAAGGTTGTCCGCGCTGCTACCGGCCTGGGTCTGAAGGACGCCAAGGAGCTGGTCGACAACTGCCCCAAGACCCTGAAGGAGGCTATCTCCAAGGAAGATGCCGAGAAGCTGGTCGAGGAGCTGAAGGCCGCTGGCGCCGAGGCCGAGATCAAGTAATTAATCTCGAATCTCTATCTGCAAAACCCAACAGCCGCCAGCTCGCTGGCGGCTGTTTGTCTACCTGAATCGGAGGTGCGAGCCATATGAATGAAATCACGACTCTGTTCACCGCCATCGGCGACTTCTTCACCAAATCCGACTGGTCCGCAATGGTCAAGTGGCCCTTCTGGGTCCTGCTGTTCACTGTAGCGGCCGGCGGCGTCTACTGCGCCCGCTACGGCAAAAAGTCCCTGCTCAATCTGGGCATCTGCGATGCGCTCAGTGTCATCACCATCTACCTGACCGCGGCGCTGGCCTACATCTATCTTCCCTCCATGCGGGAATTTTCGGAGCTGCCCTTCCTGGCCGTGTCGAAGGATGCGGTCACGCTGGTGGATCCGTTTACCATGGAGCTGGGCAAGCTGGCTCCCCTGCTGCTGCGGCTGATGATCCTGGTCTTCCTGGTCAGCACAGCCGACTCCTTCACCTCCGGCGGTAAAGGCGCCTTCAGCTGGTTCTTTGCCCAGTGCGTCAGTGTGGTCGTCGCCCTGTTCTTCTATACGATCATCACCGCCGGCATCACCCTGATCTTCCCCGCACTGCTGAACCGGTTGGCGATCATTCCGGTGGTGCTGATCGTCGGCATCGGTGTTCTGATGCTCTGCGCCAAGTTCATCTTTACCAAGGTGATCACCAAGGAGAATTCCTACTACAAGGCCGTCAACAAGTTCTTCACGTCCAACCGCGGCGGTATCCTGTTCACCGTCTCCGCCCTGAGCTTCCTGCTGATCTCGGTGCTGATGAGCATCCTGCATCTGGCCGGGCTGAACAAGCTGGTCTTCAGTTCCATCAACGCCACGGGACTTTGGATCATCCTGCTGCTCCTGCTGGCGGTGCTGTACATTTTTGCCACCTTCTTTACTGACAGAAAGAAGAGCTGACCTCATATCGTGTTCATTCCGATGCACCGCAGCCTACGCTGCGGTGCGTTTATGTTTCACAGAAATTTTTGTCTGAACGGCCATTATTTTTCTTTATCAAACGATTTACAAACGGGCATCCTTGCATTATAATGGGAAAGTAAGAGCGAAAAGCACTTAACACTATACTAATTGTTTGGAGTGTTCTTTATGAGCCGAATGTTAGGTACCGTTTCCATGGGCGTCCGTGCCCCCATCATCCGCCAGGGCGACGATATGGTCAAGATCGTCACCGACTGCATCCTGGACGCCATGAAGTATGACGGCCTGCAGCCCCGCAACCGGGACATCGTTGCCATGACCGAGGCCATCGTGGCCCGTGCCCAGGGCAACTACGCCACCGTCGACAACATTGCCGCCGATGTCCGCAACAAGCTGGGCGGCGAGACTGTTGGTGTCATCTTCCCCATCCTCTCCCGCAACCGCTTCGCCATCTGCCTGCGCGGCATCGCCAAGGGCTGCAAGAAGGTGGTCCTGATGCTCAGCTACCCCTCCGACGAGGTGGGCAACCATCTGATCGACCTGGACATGCTGGATGAGAAGGGCGTCAACCCCTACTCCGACGTCCTGACCGAGGAGCAGTACCGGGAGCTGTTCGGCTACACCGTCCATCCCTTCACCGGTGTGGACTATGTCGCCTACTACAAGAAGCTGGTCGAGGACTGCGGTGCCGAGTGCGAGGTCATCTTCGCCAACGACTGCCGCGCCATCCTGAACTACACCAAGAACGTCCTGAACTGTGACATCCACACCCGCGTCCGCACCAAGCGGCTCCTGCGCAACGCCGGTGCCGAGCGCGTCTGCGGCCTGGACGATATCCTGACCACCTCCATCGACGGCTCCGGCTGGAACGCCCGCTATGGTCTGCTGGGCTCCAACAAGGCCACCGAGGAGACTGTCAAGCTCTTCCCCCGGGAGGAG
>JAFQSI010000153.1 GCA_017409645.1 Oscillospiraceae bacterium
AAGGTCCGCTTCGGTCAGCTCGACCGCAACGGCCACATGAACAACACCAAGTATCTCGAGTGGGCCATGGACCTGCTCCCCGGCGAATTCCACCGGGACCATCCTTTGAAGGAATTCACCGTCTGCTACCTCAACGAATCCAGAGAGGGCGACCGGGTGACGCTGCGCCACGGCCTGACCGACGGCACCTTACAGGTGGACGCCACCCGCCCGGACCCGAACGACCCAACCAAGACCCACCGGGTATTTGCCGTTAGAGCGGAGTTTGTGTAACAATCATGATCCGTAGGGAACGCCGTCCCCGGCGTTCCGTCGGACACGGTGCTTCAGCACTGTGTCCGCACCGCACCAAACTGCCGCCTTCGGCGGACGGAACGCCGGGGACGGCGTTCCCTACAATATGCATTTGTGAGGATATCCCATGCTCTTTTCCAGCATTGAATTTCTGTATTATTTCCTGCCCGCGGTGGTCCTCGGGTATTTTCTTCTGCCCAGGATTCTGCGCAACGGCTGGCTGCTGATCGTCAGCCTGTTTTTCTACGCCTGGGGCGAGCCGAAGCTGATCGCGGTGATGCTCGCCTCCATCACCCTGAACTGGCTCTGGGGCATCGGCATCGGCCGGTCGAAAACCCTCCTCTGGAAGCGGATCTTTCTGATCTTGTCCTGCATCACCTGTCTGGGGATGCTGGGCTGGTTCAAGTACGCGGACTTTGCCATTGAGAATGTCAACGCTCTGCTGGGCACCTCGGTGCCCCTGCTGAAGCTGGTCCTGCCCATCGGCATCAGCTTCTACTCCTTCCAGATCTTAAGCTACACCATCGACGTCTACCGGGGCCGGGCTGCGGTCCAGTATGACATCATCGACTTCGGCTGCTATGTGGTCCTGTTCCCCCAGCTCATCGCCGGTCCCATCGTCCGGTATGTGGATGTGGAGCGGGAGCTGAAAAGCCGCTGCACCACCATGGAGGATTTCCGGCTGGGTCTGCGCCGGTTCCTGTTCGGCCTGGGCAAGAAGATCCTCATCGCCAACCAGCTGGGCGAGTTCCTTGAAATTTTCCGGGCATCCGGGGAGAAGAGCCTGCTCTTTTACTGGCTCTATGCCCTGGGCTTCTGTCTGCATATCTATTTTGACTTCTCCGGTTATTCCGACATGGCCATCGGCCTGGGCCGGATCTTCGGCTTCCGCTTCCCGGAGAATTTCAACTATCCGTTCCTGTCGGCTTCCGTCCAGGAGTTCTGGCGGCGCTGGCATATGACCCTGGGCGGCTGGTTCCGGGATTACCTGTATATCCCCCTGGGCGGCAGCCGGTGCAGCAGGGCAAAATGGCTGCGGAACGTCCTCTTCGTGTGGATGTTCACGGGCCTGTGGCACGGCGCGGCGTGGACCTTCGTGCTGTGGGGCCTGATGTTCGCGGCGCTGCTGCTGATGGAGAAATTCGTCGATGTGACCCGGTGGCCCAAAGCGGTCCGCCACGGCTATGTGCTGTTGGTCATCGCGGTGAGCTTCGTGATCTTCAACGCCGCGGACCTGACCCAGGCCGGCTCCGATCTGGCGGGCATGTTCGGCCTGGGCGGCGTGCCCCTGGTGACGGCGGAGACGCTCTACTACCTGCGCAGCTACGCGGGCGTCTTCGTGCTGGGCCTGATCGGCGCCACTCCCTGGCCGAAAAAGCTGGCCCTGAAACAGGATATGCCCATGGCCGACGCCGCCGTCATGGCAGCCCTGCTGCTGCTCTGCACCGCTTCCCTGGTGGACGGCAGCTTCAATCCGTTCCTGTATTTCCGGTTCTAAACACCGCCTTGCCTCCCCCTTAGGGGG
>JAFQSI010000154.1 GCA_017409645.1 Oscillospiraceae bacterium
CACTCCCATCAGCAGGATCAAAACAGCCAGGCCGGTCCCGGCCAGGATATAATAGGGCTTTCCACGGAGGGTCCACCGGAACAGCCCGTGATTCGTGATTCGGCTCATTTTCGTTCTCCTTTCAGGAAGAAGTTCAGCACCGCGTTGATGAGCATGATGAACAGGAACAGCACCAGTGCGATGGAGAACAGGGCCTGCCGCTGCAGACCGTCGGCGTAGGACATCTCAGTTGCCACGGCGGTGGTCAGGAACCGGACGGACTGGAACAGGGAATCGGGCATATTGGCCACATTGCCGGCCACCATCATGACCGCCATGGCCTCGCCGATGGCACGGCCTACACCCAGCACCACAGCGGCGGCGATGCCGCTCCTGGCCGCGGGGACGGACACCCGGAACCAGGTCTCCTCCGCCGTTGCGCCCAGGGCCAGGGAAGCGTCCTCATACTCCTTCGGCACCGCTTCCAATGCGGTGACAGACATTTTGATGATGGAGGGCAGGATCATAACGGCCAGCACGACGATGGCCGCCAGCAGGCTGGCTCCGTCGGGGACATCAAACAGCTTCCGGATGCCGGGGACCAGCACCATCATACCAACAAGGCCATACACAACGGAGGGGATGCCCGCCAGCATGGACACCGCCTGTCCCATGACCTCCTTCACTTTCGGGGATGCCATCTTCGCCAGATACACCGCAGTCAAAAATCCGATGGGTACGCCGATCAGGATCGCACCCGCAGTACCGGCGATGCTGGTCAGGATAAAGGGCAGGATGCCGTACCGGGGCTGCGCCGCTGTGGGTGCCCAGGTATCGCCAAAGAGGAAGTCGATCAGACCGATTTCCCGGATCGCCGGGATGCCGGAGATGATCAGATAGACGGTGATCAGCAGCACACAGCCCACGGTGATCAGTCCCATGAGCAAAAATGCGCCCTGAATGATGGTTTCGAGAATGTTATGTTTCGTTTTCATAGCATTGCACCTTTTGCCCTCTCGGCAGGAGGGGGCAGGGGACTTAGTTGGCGGGGACGACACCGGCGGCGGTGATGACCTCACGGGCAGCCTCGCTGGTGATGAAGTCGAAGAAGGCCTGGGCAGTCTCGCACAGCTCGCCCTTGGTCACCAGCAGGAAGGGCCGCTGGATGGCGTAGCTGCCGTCCTTGACGCTCTCGTTGGTGGGGGAGATGCCGCAGACCTTCAGAGCCTTGACGGTGTCCTTGACGGTGGCAACGGAAGCATAGCCGATGGCGCCGGGGTTGCCGGCAACGGTGGTCAGAACATCGCCGTTGGAGGTCAGCTCCTGACGGTACTGGCAAACATCCTTCACGCCCACGATCTCCTCGAAGCCGCTGCGGGTGCCGGAGCTGGCATCGCGGCCGATGCAGACGATCTCGGCATCGATGCCGCCGACCTCAGACCAGTTGGTGATCTCACCGGTGTAGATGGCGGCGATCTGCTCCACAGTCAGGTCTTCCACGGTGTTCTCAGGATTGATAATGACCGCAATGCCGTCGTAGGCCAGAACGGTGCCGGTCAGACCCTGCCCGATCTCGGAATCCTTCAGATTGCGGCTGGACAGGCCGATGTCGCAGCGGCCTTCCGCCACGGCGGTGATACCGGCGGAGGAGCCGGTGGGGTTGTAGGTGACTTCCACGCCCTTGTTTTCACCCTCGAAAGTCTCCTTCAGAGCGCCGATGACCTTCTCCATGGAGGTGGAGCCATCAGTCGCCACCTTGCCGGAAATGGAATCGGAATTGCCGCAGGCGGCCAGGCTCATAGCCAGAACAGCCGCCAGGGCGATGCTGATAAGCTTCTTCATAAGTAATTTC
>JAFQSI010000155.1 GCA_017409645.1 Oscillospiraceae bacterium
CGGCGCCAATGAAAATCCCCTGCAGTCCGGCTCCATCGCGGCCCGGATCGCCCAGATGTATCTGCTGGATGTGCTGTTCTCCGAATACTCCCGCCGGAATCTGGTGAAGACCCGCTGCAACCGGGCCCGGATCGCCCAGGCACTGATGGAAAAGCACCTGTAACAGCAGGGCTGCTTTTCCAAATTTTCAGGGGCAGGGGGGCCTCCGGCGGCTTCTGCTCCGGCCCGGCCCGGCGGCGGCAGGAAAATACGGGATGACCATAGACAGATTCTACAAAAACGGCCGCCATGCAGCCGAAGCGGATATGGGAAAAAATGTGAAACCTGCATAAAATTCCTGAAATGGGCCTGTTTGAAAATTATTTTCATCATATCTCGTTGACTTTCTTGTGCATACTAGCTAAAATATAGTTGGTAAATATGGAGGAGTAATGTCTTATTTGCCAATAAAAATTTAGGAGGAAAACAAATGAAGAAGCTTATCGCTATGCTCCTGGCTCTGGTCATGGTCCTCGGCCTGGCTGCCTGCTCCGTCGAGAAGGCCCCCGAGAAGACCGAGGCTCCCGCTGAGAGCAACCCTGCTGAGAGCAGCCCTGCCGAATCCACCCCCTCTGCTGAGAACGTTGAGATCTCCCTGTGGACCTATCCCATCGGCGGCTGGGGCAACCAGGCCACCGTCGACGCCCTGATCTCCGGCTTTGAGACTGCCAACCCCGGCATCAAGGTCACTGTCGAGTATCTGGACTACACCAACGGCGACGACAAGGTCAACACCGCCATCGAGGGCGGCGCTGCTCCCGACCTGATCATGGAAGGTCCCGAGCGTCTGGTCGCCAACTGGGGCGAGAAGGGCCTGATGGTCGACCTGTCCGACCTGCTGGACGAGACTGACCTGGCTGAGCTGAACCCCGCTGCCATCAAGGCCTGCTACGCAACCAACGGTGCTGTTTACGAGTACCCCCTGGTCATGACTGCTCACTGCATGGCCATCAACAAGACCGTCTTCGAGGCTGCCGGCGCCATGCAGTACATCAACGAGGAGACCCGTACCTGGAACTCCGTCGCTGACTTCTGGGCTGCTGTCGACGCTGTCTACAACTACACCGGCGCTCAGGTCGGCTCCGTCTTCTGCGGCGGCCAGGGCGGCGACCAGGGCACCCGCGCCCTCGTCAACAACCTGAACGGCGGCACCTTCACCAACGCCGAGCATACCGAGTACACCTGGAACTCCCCCGAGAACGTTGCCGCTCTGCAGGCTCTGGTTGACTGCGAGGGCATCGAGTTCGACGCCGGTATCGTCGGCGGCGACGAGATCAAGTACTTCTACAACGGTCAGCTGAACATGGCCTTCTGCTGGAACATCGCCCAGCAGCTGGATCCCAACACCGCAGGCACCGGCGCCGGCCTGAATGCCCTGGGTGAGGAGATCATGTTCCTGGCATTCCCCTCCGACAGCACTCCTCAGCTGTGCGGCGGCATCTGGGGCTTCGGTATCTTCAACAACGGCGACGACGCCAAGGTTGCTGCTGCCAAGACCTTCATCAAGTACATGTGTGACTCCGCTGCCACTGCCGAGGCTGTCAAGGCTGCCAACTACTTCGCAGTCCGCAACACCGCCGAGGGCACCGATCTGTCCGGCATCTGGGCCGACAACGAGATCATGAACCAGTACAACGTCCTGATGCCCATGCTGGGTGACTACTACCAGGTCACCACCGGTTGGGCTGAGGCCCGTACCGCATGGTGGAACATGCTGCAGGCTGTCGGCGCCGGCGAGGACATCGCTGCCTCCGTCGAGCTGTGGGCCAACACCGCCAACGGCAAGTAAGCCAATATCCTGAACTAACGCTGAGCGTCCCTTCCCTTCAGAGGGGAGGGACGCTTTTCCAATCGAGAGGAGGATTCCCTTGGCAACCAAAACTGTCAAGCTCAGCAAGACCACACGGCGTCTGGTATGGCAGGAAAACTTCGCGGCTTACATGTTCCTGCTGCCATTCCTGATTTTCTTCGTGGGTTTTGTTCTGTACCCCATGTTCATGTGCGTCTACACCAGCTTCTTTGACGCCAACATGGGCAAGGAGGACGTCTTCATCGGCTTCGAGAACTACAAGGAGCTGATGTGGGAAAAGACCGTCAACGCCGACGGCACCGTCACCTACGGCGATCCCATCTTCTGGACCGCCCTGAAGAACACCATGATCATCGTCCTGGTGTCCGTTCCCATCACCTGCGCATTTTCCCTGTGGGTGGCCAACATCATCAGCAAGATGAACGTGGCCGCCACCTCCGCCTTCCGCTGCATCTTCTACCTGCCCGTGGTCACCGGCTCCGTCGCCGTCACCGTGGTCTGGAAGTGGATGCTCTCCAAGTTCGGCGGCATCCTCAACTATGTCGGCAACAACATGATGGGCCTGTACGACAAGAACATCGACTTCCTGGGTGATTCTGAGTACGCGCTGTGGTGCATCATCCTGATCCTGCTGACCACCTCCGTCGGTCAGCCCATCGTTCTGTACGTCTCCGCCCTGGACAACGTGGACAAGAGTCTGGTCGAGGCGGCTGAGGTGGACGGCGCCAACTCCACCCAGGCCTTCTGGAAGATCAAGTGGCCCCAGATGATGCCCACCACCCTGTACATCCTGGTCATCACCACCATCAACTCCTTCCAGTGCTTCGCACTGATCCAGCTGCTGACCTCCGGCGGCCCCAACAATTCCACCATGACGATCATGTATTACATCTATTACAATGCCTTCAAGCTATACCGCTATGGCTACGGCAATGCGATGGGTGTGATACTGGCCATCATCATCGCGATCCTCTCGGCCGTCCAGTTCAAGCTCGGCCAGGAAAAGTAAGGGAGGGGAGAATCTATGAAGAACCAGAATACCCTGAACAACAACCTGGGC
>JAFQSI010000156.1 GCA_017409645.1 Oscillospiraceae bacterium
ATCGGCATCCGCGGCTTCGTGCCCTGGCGCCGTGGTCCCGAGTATTACTCCGTCAAGCCCTGGCGCGGCACCTGGAAGTACGCCGGCGGCGGCTCCATGATCAACCAGAGCCTGCACACCCTGGATCTGCTGTACTTCCTGATCGAGCAGGATGACTCCTACGGCCGTGATCCCTTCGACTGCCTGCGCGATTCCCGCGCTCACCTGGTCGAGCTGGGCTACGAGTCCTGGTTCTGATCCCACATCCCCTTTGCCCCGCCGGTTCCCGGCGGGGCATTTTTTGCTTGGGCCTTCTCTTTACAATTTGTTAAAAAACCGCCCCCGTCTTTCTGGAAAAATCCCACAGTCTGTACGAACTTTTCAAAACCGGAAACCTTGGCTTGAATCCCCGGCACAACGTGCTATAATGGGCATTATCGTTGCAGAAAACGAAAAACAACCGAAAGGAACCAAGAAACATGTTTGAAAAGTTCTTCAAGCTGTCGAAGAACGGCACCACCGTGAAGCGGGAGGTCATGGCCGGTATCACCACCTTCATGACCATGGCCTACATCCTGGCGGTCAACCCCAGTATCCTGGGCGACGCGGGCATGGACCCCACCGCCGTGCTGCTGGCCACCGCCATCGCCTCCTTCATCGGCACCGCCTGTATGGCTTTCCTGGCAAACCTGCCCTTCGCTCTGAGCGCGGGCATGGGCCTGAACGCCTTCCTGGCCTACACCGTGGTCCTGGGCTTCGGCTACAGCTGGCAGGTCGCCCTGCTGGCCGTCTTCGTCGAGGGCGTCATCTTCATCGGCCTGTCCCTGACCAACGTCCGGGAGGCCATCTTCAACGCCATCCCCCTGAACCTGAAGCGGGGCGTGAGCGTCGGCATCGGCCTGTTCATCGCCTTCATCGGTCTGCAGAATGCAGGTCTGTGCGTGGACTCCTCTACCCTGGTCACCATCACCAGCTTCACCGACAACTTCCAGACCAGCGGCATCTGCGCCCTGCTGGCTCTGGTGGGTCTGTTCATCACCGCGGTGCTGTACATCAAGAATGTCAACGGCGCCATCCTGCTGGGCATCGTGGCCACCTGGGTCATCGGCATGATCTGCCAGGTCCTGGGCATCTATGTCCCCGACAACGCTGCCTACTTCTCCCTGTTCCCCTCCTGGGGTCTGACCGACTTTACCAAGCTGGGCGAGACCTTCGGCCAGTGCTTCAACGTGGACTTCACCTCCGTCGGTCTGGTCAACTTCATCGTCATCGTCATGAGCTTCCTGTTCGTTGACCTCTTCGACACCCTGGGCACCCTGATCGGCGTGGCCACCAAGGCCGACATGCTGGACGACCAGGGCCGCCTGCCCGGCATCAAGCCCGCCCTGATGGCCGACGCCATCGGCACCACCGCCGGTGCGGTCCTGGGCACCTCCACCGTCACCACCTTCGTCGAGTCCGCCTCCGGCGTGGCCGCAGGCGGCCGGACCGGTCTGACCGCCCTGACCACCGGCGTGCTGTTCCTGGCCTCCACCCTGTTCGCCCCCATCTTCACCGCCATCCCCAGCTTCGCCACCGCCCCCGCCCTGATCATGGTGGGCTTCCTGATGGTGGGCACCGTCACCGAGATCCGCTTCGAGCTGGACAACCTGACCGAGGCCATCCCCGCTTACCTCGCCATCATCGCCATGCCCCTGTTCTACTCCATCTCCGAGGGCATTTCCCTGGGCATCATCAGCTACGTGCTGCTGAACCTGGCCGCAGGCAAGGGTAAGACTGTCAAGCCCCTGATGTATGTGCTGGCACTGCTCTTTGTGCTTAAGTATATCTTCCTGTGATATCCCCGGACCCGCTGCGCCCGCCGCAGCGGGTTTTTTCCGGTTTTGTTACCAGATTCTGGATTTTCCGCAGGTTTGCGAAAGGAATTAATAAAAATCCACAGACTTTCCATTGCATTTTTCGGCTTTTCTTGTATAATATCCTTGGGATGATTCGTGGGTGTGTACCCATGTTCAAATTTAATTGAAAGAGGGTTTTTCCTATGAAGCAGTTTATGGACAAGGACTTCCTGCTGTCCACTGACACCGCGAAGACCTTGTATCACGATTACGCAGCCAAGATGCCCATCCTGGACTACCACTGCCACATCAACCCCCAGGAGATCTGGGAGGACCGCAAGTTCGAGAACATCACCCAGGTCTGGCTGGGCGGCGACCACTACAAGTGGCGCGTCATGCGCGACAACGGCGTCGAGGAGAAGTACATCACCGGTGATGCTTCCGATCGGGAGAAGTTCCAGAAGTTCGCAGAGGCTCTGCCCAAGTGCATCGGCGACCCCATGTACCACTGGTGCCATCTGGAGCTGCAGCGCTACTTCGGCTACTACGGCGTCCTGAACGGTGAGACTGCCGAGGAGGTCTGGAACCTGGCCAACGACAAGCTGCAGAACGACCCCACCATGACCGCCCGCGGCCTGGTCAAGCAGTCCAACGTTTACATGGTCGGCACCACCGACGATCCCATCGACTCCCTGGAGTTCCATGCCAAGATCGCCGCCGATCCCACCATGGAGACGAAGGTCTGCCCCTCCTTCCGTCCTGACAAGGCTCTGGACATCGAGAAGGCCACCTTCGCAGGCTACATCCATCAGCTGGAGGATGTGGTCGGTTACGAGTTCAAGTGCATCAAGTGCGTCCGCAAGGCTCTGGTGGAGCGCATCCAGCACTTCTATGACAACGGCTGTAAGGCTACCGACCACGGCCTGGGCTACGTTCCCTACGTCGAGGCTACCGACGAGGAGCTGACCGCCATCTTCAAGAAGGGCATGGCCGGCGAGGCTCTGACCAAGGCTGAGATCGACGCTTACAAGACCGACCTGCTGCTGACCTGCGCCCGCGAGTACGCCAAGCGCGGCATGGTCATGCAGATCCACTTCTCCTGCCTGCGCAACACCAACCAGCGCATGCTCGAGAAGCTGGGTCCCGATGCCGGCTTCGACTGCATCGCCATCACCGACTCCGGCGAGAACCTGACCAAGGTCCTGAGCAAGCTGGATTACGAGGGCCTGCTGCCCAAGACCATCCTCTACTCCCTGAACCCCGGTGACAATGCCCAGCTGGGCACCTTCCTGGGCGCTTTCCAGGGTCCCGAGGTCCCCGGTAAGATCCAGCACGGCTCCGGCTGGTGGTTCAACGACACCAAGACCGGCATGATCGAGCAGATGACCAGCCTCGCCAACCTGGGCCTGCTGGGCAACTTCATCGGCATGCTGACCGACTCCCGCTCCTTCCTG
>JAFQSI010000157.1 GCA_017409645.1 Oscillospiraceae bacterium
CATCACCGTCACCGAGGAGATGCTGTTTATGAACGATGCCGGTACTGACGGCGAGTTCAATGCAGATACGGTCTACCGTAATTTTGAGTACTACAGCTTCGATCTGGGCGACATCTACATGAACATCAACAATCAGGGCTACATCGATTTGGATATCGGCGAGGTCAAGGCTCTGAACATGTTCCGCAATTGGCAGGCCATCAACAGCTTCACCAACGATAAAATCGCCATTCCCAATTTTGAGTACGAGATCATCAACATTGAGGGCGACAATGTTGTCTCTATCGTCCCTGATGCCAACAACACCGGCGCAGCCACCATGACCGCAACCGGCGAGGGTACC
The DNA here is from genome assembly GCA_017409645.1 of Oscillospiraceae bacterium. Taxonomy (GTDB): domain Bacteria; phylum Bacillota; class Clostridia; order Oscillospirales; family Oscillospiraceae; genus Faecousia. Next base: position 344 of record JAFQSI010000157.1, read on the forward strand.
GCCATCGTTCTGGTGACCTATGATGCCATGTACAGCGAGATCACTGCCACCGGAAGTCTGGGCGGCGCAGGCGGTGCCAACCGGCTCTCTGCCATCTGGCCCGACCGTACCGGCGTGTTCGTGGTCAGTGTCGGCAAGGACGGCACCGCCATCCAGAGCAACATGACCTGCAACGGTGCCATCTTCGATGCAGAGCACTCTCCCCAGTTCTACCACGGCGAGGAGGGCGCTGTCGTTTCCTTCACCCCCGAGGAGGGCGTCACCGTCACCGTCAACCGCAGCACTGTGGGCGAGAAGAAGCTGTCCTTCGGTACGTTCACTTCTGAGGGCGTGTCTGTCAACGCCGAGACCGGCGAGGTCACCGTCTCCGGCCTGACCACCGGCCGCCACATCATCCGTCTGGAGAAGGACGGCGTTGCCGCCTATCAGGTGGTCACCGCTACCCAGACCACCGTTACCATGACCGACAGCGAGGGCAACGCACTTTCTCTGAATGAGAAGCTGCAGCCCGGCCAGACCGTTGAGATCACTGTCAGCGGCCTGACCAACCCTGCCGAGAAATTCGCAACCAAGTACAATTTCAACTGCCAGATCACCTACACCGATCAGCTTGGCAATGCCTACTCCAACAGCAGCGGTGCCACCTATGGCAAGTATGATTTCAGCTCCATTCCGCAGGTCATCACCGTGACGATCCCCGAGGACTGGGATCAGGAGACCCTGACCCTGAACGGCTTCATGAAGATGGGCGGCTTTGCCGGTGACGGCATCGGCAGCCACAGAAAAGTCAGCTACGGCGACAGCCGGGGCATGGCCTGGGGCTCCGATGCCGGTATGGAGCTGGGCACCCTGCCCGAGATCGTCCTGAATGTGGCCCTGCCCCATGAACACAGCTACAATGCTGCTGTGACTGCTCCCACCTGCACCGAGGGCGGCTTCACCACCTATACCTGCACCATCTGCGGCGACTCCTATATCGCTGACGAGACTGCTGCTCTGGGCCACACCGAGGAGATCATCCCCGCCGTGGAGTCTACCTGCACCGAGACCGGCCTGACCGAGGGCAGGAAGTGCGCCGTCTGCGGCGAGATTCTGGTCGCTCAGGAAGTCGTCCCCGCTCTGGGCCATGACTGGCAGGAGGACGGCAGCTGCTCCCGCTGTGACGAGACGCAGGATGTCCCCGCTGTGAATCCCTTCGTGGACGTGCCCGACGGCATCTATTTCTATGATCCCGTCATGTGGGCTCTGGAAAACGACATCACCAAGGGCGTTGACGCTACCCACTTCGGTCCCGATGTGGCCTGCACCCGTGCCCAGGTCGTGACCTTCCTGTGGCGCGCCGCCGGTTCCCCCGAACCCACCTCCACTGAAAATCCCTTCGTGGATGTTCCCGATGGCATTTACTGCCACAAGGCAGTTCTGTGGGCTCTGGAGAACGGCATCACCAAGGGCATCGACGAAACCCACTTCGGCGCTGATCTGGAATGCACCCGTGCTTACGTGGTGACCTTCCTGTACCGGGCCATGGGCAAGCCTGAGGTCACCCTGACTGAGTCCGTCTTCAACGA
>JAFQSI010000158.1 GCA_017409645.1 Oscillospiraceae bacterium
AGCTCGGCGATGCGCCGGTTGCCGGCGGTGACGGAGTCGATATGGCCACGCTTTTCGGGGGCGGTGCCGGGGGTCAGGCCGTAGCTGTCCCAGAGCTTGTCCACGATCTGACGCTCCTCCATGTTCGCTGTGAGCTTCTTCTGCTCCAGCAGTGCGCAGGCCCGCTCCATGTTCAGGATGTCCTTGCTCTTCTCCTGGCTCTCCCGCTCGGTTTTCGTCTTGGCAGCTTCGGTTTCTGCCCGGCTGGCCAGGACCCGGTTCAGCTTCACCCGGACCTCTGTCAGGCTTGTCTCGTTTTCCTCCTGCTGCTTTGCAACCGCGGCGATCTGCTCCAGCAGCCGCCGGTTGTCGGCTTCCATCGCCTGGGCAACGGAGAGCTTCTGCTGCCGGTCGCCCTCCAGGCTCTGCTGGAGCTGGCGCAGGTCCTCCACATGGCTCAGCGCCGTGGTCCGTTCGGCCTCCATGGCAGCGCAGCCGGTGCGGAGCCGGGTCATGCGCTCGGTCAAGTCCTCTGTCCGCCTGGCCGTCTCGGATTCCTCCCCCTCCAGCGCGGCGAGGGTCCCCTCCGTTTCAGCCAGCTGGACGGTGAAGATCTGGAGCTTGGCGTGCTGGGCCGCCAGCCGCTGGCGGTCTGCGTCCAGCCGGTCGGCGATGGTCTGCTGCTCCCGTTCGGCAGCCTGCGATGCTTCTTCAATGGCATTCAAAAGGATCTCATACTGCTTCTGCTGGCCCTGGAGCAGGAGGACCTGATCCTCGGCCTCGCGCAGCCGGTCCCGGGCGGCGGTGAGCTGATACTCCACCTCGTCCACGGACCGCCGGGCCTCCTTCATTTCCTTCTCCCGGTCTGCCCGGGCGGTGGTCAGCTCCTGCTCCCGCTTCGTCAGCTTTTCCAGCTCATTGGCCCGGGAGAGGATGCCCGCTTCCTTATTGACGGAGCCGCCGGTCATAGAGCCGCCGGGGTTCATGACCTGACCGTCCAACGTGACGATCTTGAAGTGGTTTCTGTATTGCTTCGCCATGGCGATGGCGCAGTCGATGTTTTCGCAGATGACGGTCCGGCCCAGCAGATTCTCCACGATGCCCCGGTAGCACTGCTCGCTGCGGACCAGCTCGCTGGCGATGCCCACGAAGCCCCGCTGGATCTCCAGGCCGTTTTCCTGGAGCCGCCGTCCGGAGATGGTATTCATGGGCAGGAAGGTGGCTCTGCCGCCGCCGGTGCGCTTCAAATAGCCGATGGCGGCCTTGCCGTCGGACTCCGCGCCGACGACGATCTGCTGCATGGCGCCGCCCAGGGCGATCTCGATGGCGACGGTATAGTCGTCATCGGTCCGGATCAGCCGGGAGACGGGGCCGTGGATGCCGGAAAGGCGGCCCCGCTGGGCCTCCTGCATGACCATCCGGACGGATTTCTGGTAGCTTTCAAAATCCCGCTCCATGGCCCGGAAGACCCGTGCCTTGGCACTGACGGAGTCCAGCTCGCCGGTGAGATCACGCAGCTCCCGGTCCAGAGCGTCGAGCTTCTGGATGCGGGCATTGCGCCGCAGCTCATAGCCGGTGATGGTGTTCTGGGCTGCTGTGACCTGCTCCTTGGCGGTGTTCAGGGTGCGGTTGCAGGCGTCCATGGCCAGCTGGGCATCCCTGCGCCGTCCGGAGCCGGCGGCCAGATCCTCGCGCAGCTGCTCGGCCCGCTCGGAGTACTGGCGGATGCTCTCCTCCAGGGCCCGGACGTCCGCGCCCCGGCCCGCGATCTCGGCGGTGAGGGTGGTCTGCTTCGTGCGCAGCTCCAAAAACTGCCTCGTTCGGCCCTGGGCATTTGCGGTCATGGCGTTCAGCTCCCCCTGGAGCTGCTGCAGCTGCGCAGCGCCCTGCTGCAGGGCCCCGTCCAGCTCCGCGATGCGGGTAGAGATCTCTGCGATCTGGGCGTCGATGCCGCCGCTGCGGCTTTCGGAGCCCGCCAGCTCCTCCCGGATCCGGGCGATGTTTGCGTCGTTGTTTTCCACATTGCTGCGCAGCACGGCCATCTGACCGGCCAGCTGCTCCTTCGACGCCTCCAGCATGCCCGATTCGATGCGGACCGTCTCCAGACCGGCGTCCTCCCGGCGGAGCTTCTCGCCCAGAGCCTCGGTCTGGCGGTACAGCTCCTCCAGATTGTCCTTCTCCTGCTGGAGGACGAAGGCGGCGGAGGTGTAGTCCTCCTGGGCCTTTTTCGCGGCGGCGGAGAGCTTGTCCAGCTGCTCGAGCCAGACGGCGACCTCCACACCCATCAGCTCATCCTTCAGCTCCAGGTACTTTTTCGCCTTTTCCGACTGGTTTTTCAGGGGCTCCAATTGGAGTTCCAGCTCGGAGACCTTGTCGCCGATGCGCAGGAGGTTGTCCTCGGTGTGGGCGAGCTTACGCTCCGTCTCCTCCTTGCGGTGGCGGTACTTGCTGATGCCCGCGGCCTCCTCGAAGATCTCCCGGCGGTCGCCGGATTTTAAGGAGAGGATCTCGTCGATGCGGCCCTGGCCGATGTTACTGTAGCCCTCCCGGCCCAGACCCGTGTCCATGAACAGCTCGTGGATGTCCTTCAGGCGGGCGGACTGCTTGTTGATGTAAAATTCACTGTCGCCGGAGCGGTAGTAGCGCCGGGTGACCATGACCTCGTCGGCGTCGTAAGGGAGCGCCCGGTCGGAATTGTCCAGGGTCAATGTCGCCTCGGCAAAGCCCACGGCCTTGCGCTTCTGGGTGCCGCCGAAGATGACGTCCTCCATCTTCGCGCCCCGGAGGGTCTTGCTGCTCTGCTCGCCCATGACCCAGAGGATGGCGTCAGAGATATTCGATTTGCCGGAGCCGTTGGGGCCGACGATGGCGGTGATGTCATCGCCGAACCGGATCAGCGTCTTATCCGGGAAGGACTTGAAGCCCTGTACTTCCAATGATTTCAGAACCACGGTGTAACCTCGAATGTATATAATGAATCAGTTTATTATACCGGGGAATCGGCATAAATGCAAGAAATATTTCCACGGAACGGGAAAAAGCGCACCGCAAACGCGGTGCGCCCATGCTTATCCCTTTTGGATGCGGCCCAGCTTCCACCAGCCCAGGATTCCCATTGCAAGCACCATGGCCCAAATGATCCAGCTGAAGTCGCCGGAGCCGGTGGCGGTGACGCCGGTGACGAAGATGGCTGTGGGACCGTCGGCCCCGCCGATGATGCCCAGGCTCGACGACTCGTTCACCGTCAGATTCAGCAGCCAGGCCAGCAGGCCGATCAGCCCATGGAAGATCAGCATCACCGCAGCGATCACCGCGGCCGCCAGGGCCGCCCAGCGCCATTTGCTCTTGGTGTAGGCATATTCCTTCATCTGCTCATTCAGCTCCGCCGCCACGGTCTTCGCATCCCCCAGGTCGGCGTAGATCTGCTCATCGGTCTGCCCCGCCTCCCGTCGCTCGGCCACGGCACTTTGCAGATCCGTCATGACCCGGAACTTTACATCCCGGGGCAGGTTCAGCCGCCGCTCGATGGCGGTCATGTAGCGTTTCATCTGTTTTTGTTCCTTCGTCATTTCGCTTCCTCCAAAAGCTCCTGCAGCGTCAGGATCCCGTATCGGCGCCGGGCTGCAGCCCGGTC
>JAFQSI010000019.1 GCA_017409645.1 Oscillospiraceae bacterium
CGATCCCCGGTGTATAATATGCCCGACAAACAAATACAGGGGAGCTTGTGAAGCAGGCTGAGAGGAAGTAACCGAACTTCGACCCTTTAACCTGATGCGGATAATGCCGCCGTAGGAAGTCATCACACGCATGATTTTTACAGGAGGAACCGCAGGGTTCCTCCTGTTTTTGTTTACAACGGAATATACGGGGAGCTTGCAGACAGGCTGAGAGGAAGGTGTGCCCTTCGACCCAATATACGAAATCTTAATAAATCTGCCTGGTTTTCGCCGGTCTAAATTGTACCAGAATGCGTTCTCCTCCTCGATGGGCGACAGCCCACCTTCGTCGTCGGCCTTTTCTGATCCAATTTATCCTCGGCGAGTCTCCAGGCCGCTTTATCAAGAATTCGTATCACCTGATTTGGATAATGCCAACGTAGGGAATTTTTTCAGTTACGGAAGTTACTTCGATCAGGTAGCTTCCGTTTTTTTATTATGGAAAGGAGGTCCAGACACATCCCGTGTGCGCGGGCGGATGGAAGGGGAGCACCTTTTGTCTTGTATGTATGCGATGGGAACCCGTGTTTCGGGGTGAGAGGGGAAAATGGATTCCCGACCGAGCGAGGCGATCGCCTCGTACCATATCTGAAAAGAGGAAATCCATATGAAAAACACCAAACATCTGCTGAAGCTCGTCACCCTGTCCATGCTCATCGCCCTGGGCGTGGTGATCTCCCCCATCCTCCGGGTGGAGGGCATGTGCCCCATGGCCCACTTCATCAACATCGTCTGCTCCGTGTTCCTGGGTCCCTGGTATTCCCTGCTGTGCGCCACCCTCATCGGCGTCATCCGGATGCTGCTCATGGGCATCCCGCCCATCGCCCTGACCGGCGCCGTCTTCGGGGCCTTCCTGTCCGGCGTGTTCTACCGGGCCTCCAGGGGCCGGATCATCTTCGCCGTGCTGGGTGAGATCCTCGGCACCGGCGTCATCGGCGCCATTATGTCCTACCCGGTGATGACCTTCCTGTGGGGCAAAGAGGGCCTGAGCTGGCTGTTCTATGTCCCCTCCTTCATCTGCGGCACCCTCATCGGCGGCAGCATCGCCTATGTGTTCCTGCGGAAGTTCGCCGCCAACGGGATGCTGGCCCGGATCCAGACCATGCTGGGCTCCGAGAGCTACCTGGATCAGACCGGCACCCTCTCCAACGCCCTGACCATCGCCGCCTTCGGGGCCATCCTCTTCGTGGTCATCGAGCTGGCGTCCGATATTTTCAAGCTCACCGGCATGCTCTGGGACAAGCTCTCCTATATCTCCCTGGCCGTCTGCGCCGCAGCAGCCGTCCTGTATTACATCGCAAAGAAGGTGAAAGCACCCCATGCAGCAAATCCGTAACATCCGAAGGGCCGTGTCGGAGCGTCAGCCCCTGATCCACTGCGTCACCAACCCCATCTCCATCAACCAGTGCGCCAATGCCATCCTGGCCGTCGGCGGCCGCCCCATGATGGCGGAGCATCCGCTGGAGGTATCCGAGATCACCCGGACCGCCCAAAGCCTGATGCTGAACCTGGGCAACATCACCGACGCCCGGATGGAGTCGATCCTGATCTCCGCGGAAACCGCGCAGGAAGCGGGCATCCCCTTCCTGCTGGACGCCGTGGGGATCGCCTGCTCTTCCTTGCGCCGTGATTATGTCAATCGTCTGCTGAACACCGCGATCCCCACCGTCATCAAGGGCAATTATTCGGAGATCCTGGCGTTGCACCGGCAGTCCTACCATTCCTCGGGGGTGGATGCAGACGCCGCCCTGGATATCCGCACCATCGATCATGCCGCCGTTTCCCTGGCCCGCAGGCTGAAAACCATCCTCCTGGCCAGCGGTCCGGTGGACATCGTGACAGACGGGACCCGCCTGTACCACATCCACAACGGCACGCCCCAGCTCTCCCGGATCACCGGCACCGGCTGTTTGCAGGGGGCGCTGTGCGCAGCTTATCTTTCCGCAAGGCCCGGCCTGGAGGCCGTTCTCACCGGCTGCGCCGTTCTGGGGATCTGCGGCGAGCTGGCCCGGACGGACCGGGGCAGCGGCACGTTCCTGTACAATCTGATGGATGCCCTGTCCACCCTGACGGATGCAGAACTGGAACAACA
>JAFQSI010000159.1 GCA_017409645.1 Oscillospiraceae bacterium
GCAAAAACGGCGGCTACCGCCTGAACCGGCCCGTGGACCGGTATACCGTGGGCGACATCCTGCGCCTGACCGAGGGGGATCTCAGCCCCGTCAGCTGCGACGCCCAGTGCGAGCGCAGCTGCCCCAGCCGCCCCATGTGGGCCAAGCTGGGCAAGCTCATCGACGAATTCTTCGACGGCATCACCCTGCGCCAGCTCATGGAGCAGGAATGAACGCAGAAAAAGGAAGTGCCCCGTTTTCGGGACACTTCCTTTTTTGCATGGATTCGGTTGCTTATCATTTGTAAAATACCTGTCGACTTAAGTCAGCAAAACAGAAGGCGAACTCTTGGCCCCCTCTCAGAGGGGGCTGTCACCGCCACAGGCGGTGACTGGGGGAGTGTCCTACCATTGGATGCACACCCCCTCCACCGCATACGCGGTCCCCCTCCCCCTATGGGGGAGGCAAGAGGGTGCGTTGCTGATTTATGCTGATAAGCATTTTTCTGTTTATTTCCAGTAGCCGAAGTACTTCTCGTACAGGTGGGCATTGAAGGCGTCGCCGCCGTCCACGTTGGCGCTGCGGAACACCGGGGGCTCAAAGCCGGCGTCCACCAGCTTTTTGACGATGGAGCAGGTCATGGCCTGGGCGATGGCGATGCCCACCGCGTCGGAGGTGGGGCCGATGGGAATGTCGAAGCCCTCCACATAGTAGGATGCATCGCCCTTGTCAGCGCAGTTGTCGATGGTGACGTCTGCCAGCTGGTACATCTTCTTGCCGGAGGAATGGCGGGAATCACAGCCGCCGGAGTGCTTCATGCTGGTCATGGCCACGACGGACACGCCACGCTTCTTTGCCTCCAGGCACATCTCCACAGGCACGGCATTCCGGCCGGAATTGGAGACGACGATCAGGGTGTCCCCGGCCTCCACCTTGTACAGCTCCAGCAGGACCGCTGCGATGCCCTCCAGCCGCTCCAGATGGGTGCTTTTCAGCGGCATCTGGTCGAGCATCAGCTCCGGCGGCAGAATGGCCTTGACCAGAGCCAGACCACCGGCGCGGATATAGAATTCCTCGGCGATCAGGTGGGAGTGGCCGGTTCCGAAGACGTAGATCCGTCCGCCCTTCAGGCAGCTCTGGGCCGCCAGCTCCGCCGCCGCTTCGATGTTGGGCAGCTCATGGTCCAACACCTCCTGCATTTTCTTCTGCAAGTGATCAAAGTATCCCCGTGCGATTTCCATTGTTTGTACCTCCTGCGTTATAGTATTTCCAGTAATTCCTCGATCTTCTCCAAAAGCCGCTCGCCCTGGCCCTCGGCCACGATGGCGGCCATCGTCTCATAGTATCCGTTCCGGTAGGCCTGACGATCTGCGATGTAGCGGTAGTAGCCGTTGGCGTAGCAGACCGGCACCGCATCCGGCCGCCACAAGCCGGAGAACAGCTCTCCGGGCACCGTGACGAACCGCAGTCCCGCGAAGGTGAACGCCGTCACCGGCAGACAAAGCTCCCGGATGCCCTCCATGGTCCGGGCGAATTCCAGGGCCACTCCCGCGCCCTCCACATAGGTCCGCAGGATCCGCAGCTGTCCCGGCTCCATACCGGCCTCCGCAGCCGCCTGCCACCGGGCCGTAGCCTCCTCCAGTGCCAGCCGGGCCCGCTCCGGAGATTCCACCGCTCTGGGCTGCAGACGGATGTGCTTCCGCAGACCCCGCAGGGGCTCCGGCGCGCCGTAGGGCACATCCCGGATCAGCTCCCGGATCGCCTCCGCGGCGATGGCCGCCATCCGGTCACATTCCGCAAAATCCTGGGCGCGCCGGGTGAAGCGGGTGCTGATGTCTCCGGCTGCGCCGTTGAGGAACATGGCCATATCCGAATCCAGCCTGCTCTCGATGCCGCCCACGAAATCCGCAGACGCCAGCAGATTGTCCGGGCCGAGGACGGTGGGATGGCAGGGGATCTGGTACACGGTCAGCGTCCGTCCGCTCTGGGTCCGGACCCCCACCACCGTCATGGGTACATCCAGCGTCTGGCCTGTATGCCGCTCCGAGCCGATGACCGGGGCGGTCCCCCGGGCGGAGCGGACGGTGAAGGGCTCCAGACGGTCTATGGCCTCGGCGCAGGCACAGACGGCGCTGGCGA
>JAFQSI010000160.1 GCA_017409645.1 Oscillospiraceae bacterium
GCGAACCGCCATGACTCCGATCCCATCTACGGCAAGGCCATTCCTCAGGCCACCATGCTCGAGGATGTCAAGCTGATGAAGCAGTTCAACCTCAACGCAGTCCGTACCTCCCACTACAGCAACGATGAATACTTCTACTGGCTGTGCAACAAGTACGGTCTTTACATGATGGCCGAGACGAACATGGAGTGCCATGCCATCATGGGCAACAGCGGCAGCATCGGCCTGTTCTACGAGCTGGGCCTGGACCGCACCGAGACGACCTTTGAACGTCTGAAGAACAACCCCGCCATCGTGATCTGGTCTATCGGCAACGAGATGGCCTATACCACGGATCCGAATTTCGGCAACGGCATCTTCCGGGATATGATCTGGTTCTTCAAGAACAACGATCCCACCCGTCTGGTCCACTCCGAGGGCCAGAATGCCGGCATGGGCACCGACATGGGCAGTAATATGTATCCCGGCGTCGGCACCGTCCAGGGCAAGGCCGGCTCCGGCAAGATCCCCTATGTGCTGTGCGAGTATGTCCACGCCATGGGCAACTCCGTGGGCCACCTGAAGGAATACTGGGATGCCATCCGCAGCGGCGACAATATGCTGGGCGCCTTCATCTGGGACTGGGTGGACCAGTCCAGAGCCGTGGATCTGGCGGACCTGGGCACCATGTATGAGATCACCGACCGCACCGGCGTTGTCGGTCAGATCGTCGGAACCGATGACCAGTGGATCAACGACGCTGGCGAGGGCTCCCTGAACGGCGGCAAGGCCTTCTCCGGCTACACCCTGTTCGATGACGACAAGTACAACGATGCCCTCTCCGGCACCGGCAAGTCCTTCACCTTTGAAGTCATCGTTAAGCCCTACTCCACCTCTCAGAACTCCGTGTTCCTGGCCAAGGGCGACACCCAGGTGGCCCTGAAGACCAAGAGCAGCGGCTCCGGCATCGAGTTCTTCGTCTACTCCGGCGGCAGCTGGAAGGCTGTCGAAACGGCATTCCCCAGCAACTGGACGGGCAATTGGCATCAGGTCGTGGGCGTTTACGACCGGGGCGCCATGAGCATCTACGTCGACGGCGTGCGGATGGGTACCGCCAATGTCTCTGACTCCATCGCATCGTCCAAGTATCAGCTGGGCGTCGGCTACGATCCCCAGAACGGGCGCAAGCTCGACGGCGAGATCTCCATCGCCCGCATCTACACCAGGGCCCTGACCGCCGATGAGATCATGGCCCAGAATTCCGCCGATCCCGCCATCACCGCCGACGACGAGAGCGTCCTGCTGTGGCTGGACTATTCTGATGACAGAAGCGAAGCCAAGGTCTTCGGCTGGGATTACTACAGCGAGGAATACGCCCACCAGAACCTCTACCGGGAGGAGATGAAGGGCAAGTTCTTCGGCTACGGCGGCGACTGGGGCGACACCCCCAATGACAATTCCTTCTGCCAGAACGGCGTTGTCAGCGCAGACCGCACCCCCCAGCCCGAGCTGTACGAGGTCAAGTACCAGTACCAGAGCTTCTGGATGAGTGCGGACTTTAACCAGCTGAAGAACGGCGAGATCGCCGTCTTCAATGAGTACGGCTTCAGCAACCTCAGCGAGTTCGATGTGATCTGGGAGGTCCTTCTGAACGGCACCGTCGTCCAGAGCGGCACCGCCACCGATGTGGATGTGGCTCCCGGCCAGACCGGCACCATCCGCGTCCCCTACACCTTCCCGAAGAACATCGAGGCCGGTTCTGAATACTATCTGAACATCTCCGTCCGGACCAAGGACGGCACCGACCTGATCCCCGCCGGTCATGAGCTGGCCTGGGAGCAGTTCGCCATCCCCGTGGAGGTGGCCCAGGCCCGCGCCGCCATCAGCGACGCAGAGGTCACCGTCACCGAGACGGAAACTGCTTACCGGATCGAGGGCGAAAGCTTCTCCTTCGACATCCGCAAGGCTGACGGCATCCTGGAGAATTATGTCTATGATGGCGAGCAGCTGATGATTGAGGGCCCCGCCCCCAATTTCTGGGCCGGTCTGACCGAGAACCACGAGCGGACCTCCTCCAGCGGCATCGACGCCGCCTGGGAGGGCGTTTCCGAGAATATCGAGGTCAGCAGCATCGAAACCGCTGTCAATGAGGACGGCCTGCATGTCATCACCGCAAACCTGGTGTTCCCCGACGGCGGCAACACCCGCGAGACCATCGTCTACACCATCAACGGCACCGGCGAGGTCACGGTGGATATGACCGTCGATGCGACTTCCAGCGGCATGGGCGGCTTCGTCCGTGTGGGCTCCGCGGCAGTGCTGCCTGCCGGTTTTGAGCAGGTCACCTGGTACGGCAACGGTCCCGTTGAGACCTTCAGCGACAGAAAGACCGGCGCCCGTCAGGGCATCTGGCAGACCACGGCCAGCGAGTTCTTCTTCCCCTATGAGAAGGTCGACGAGAGCGTCATCACCGACGTCGTCTGGATGAAGGTCGCCGACGAAAGCCGGAACACCGCCCTTGTGGTGGCTGCCCGGGACTTCGTGGAGACCAACGCCATGCACTTCACCTCCGCCGATCTGGATGCGGTGGATCATCCCTACAAGCTGACCCCCAGAGCGGAGACGATCATCTCCGTCAACTTCGGCACCTCCGGCACCGGCGGCGCCACCTGCGGCCCCGGCACCCTGAATCAGTACCGTCTGCCCTCGAGCAAGGTCTACAACTGGAGCTTCACCCTGATGCCCGTGGATGCGGACGCGGATGCTGCTGCAGTTTACGAGGCCGTCAAGGGCTACCACAGCGTGGAATCCTTTGTGATCGATGACATCGACGACAAGTCTGCCAATAACCTGGACACCATGCTGCCTCCCACCGCAAAGTATGTCGAGGGTGAGACTGCGGACAGCCGGGCTATGCAGGGCTGGTTCACCGTCAACGATCCCGAGCTGCTCCTGACCAACGCCATGACCGACGGAAAGGCCTTCACCGTTTCCGCCAGAGTCTATGTGCCCGCAAGCGTCCTGTCCACCGGCACCGGTTCCTGGGACGGCACGGACAAGCACAACATGATCGCCTCCCTGGGCGACAACACCTTCGGCCTGCGGCTCACCACCGGCAGCGGCGGCGGCTCCACCGCAGTCCACGCCTTCGTGGGCGACGGCGGCAACTGGTATCAGATCAACACCGCCCAGCTGGGCAGCTCCTTCACCGATCAGTGGCACGACATCGCTGTCACCTATGAGGGCTCCAGCCTGATCCTGTATGTGGACGGCGAGGCCGTGGCTGACCGGGATGATGCCGGAAACGTCTACAACGCAGGCGTGCCCTTCGGCGTGGGCTGGGATCCCACCAAGTCCCTGCGGACCTCCGAGCTGACTCTGGAGAGCATCGCGGTCTACAGCGAGGCTCTGACTGCGGATGAGCTTGCCGGTTCCCACAGCGCCGCTGACGAAAATGTCCTGCTGTGGATGGACTTCGAGAAGGACCATGAACACAGCTACACCGCCGTGGTCACTGCTCCCACCTGCACCGAGCCGGGCTTCACCACCTACACCTGCTCCTGCGGCGACAGCTACATCGCCGATGAGACGCCCGCTCTGGGCCATGACTGGCAGGAGGACGGCAGCTGCTCCCGTTGTGACGAGACGCAGGATGTCCCCGCCGTGAATCCCTTCGTGGATGTTCCCGACGGCATCTACTTCTATGATCCCGTCATGTGGGCTCTGGAGAACGACATCACCAAGGGCATCGACGATAC
>JAFQSI010000161.1 GCA_017409645.1 Oscillospiraceae bacterium
GACACTGTGATGCACTCCCAACTGTTCTGCTGCCGCATTCATACTGATCTTGCCACTTGTGTATGCTCTGACTATTCGTATCTTTTCTTCTGGTTTAATCCTTTTCCTTTTGGACATAGAAATACCCCCATAAGAGACAGCGTTTCTTTTTCACTGTCTCTTATGGGGGTAGCATATCATCGTACCGGGATTTTTTGCATCTTAGCCCCAAAGGGCGGACAGGCTGGGGATGATCTGCTTTTTGCGGCTCATGACATGGGGCAGGAACACCGCGCCCTCTCTGGGCTGGACGGAGAAGGCGTTTCGGATGGCCTCCTCGTCGCCCACGAACAGCAGCCAGGTGCCGTCGAGCAGCACGTCGGTGAGCATCAGCAGCAGCATCTCGTATTCCTTTTCCCGGGCGATGTCCTGCATGGCCGCCAGGAACTCCTGCCGGTAGTCGAACAGCTCCGTGGTATCCACCGAGGTGATCTGGGCCACGGCGAAGCTGTGGCCGGCGATGTGGAATTCCTTGAAATCGGACAGGAGCAGCTCCTCGATGGACTTGCTCTCCCGGGAGGAGGAGAATATCTCCCGGCCCAGCTCCTGCAGGCTGACCCCGGCGATCCGGGCCATGCGCTCGGCGATGATCCGGTCCCGCTCGGTGCAGGTGGGGGACTTGAACATGACGGTATCGGACACGATGGCCGAGGCCAACAGGCCCGCCATCCGGTCGCTGGGGAACAGACCCCGCTCCTGGAACATACCGGCGATGATGGTATTGGTGGAGCCCACGGGCTCGTTGCGGAAGTAGATGGGATTCAGGGTCTGGATATCCGCCAGACGGTGGTGGTCGATGATCTCCAGGATCTCGGCCTCCTCCAGGCCCTCCACGGACTGAGCCGCCTCATTGTGGTCCACCAGCACCACCCGCTTGCGCTTGGGCTGGAGCAGATGCTTGCGGGTCAGGATGCCCACGACCTTATCCTTCTCGTCCAGGATGGGGTAGCAGTTGTCCCGCTTGTTGGTGACGATCTCCCGGACGTCGTCGATCCGGTCATCCAGATGGAAGGCGGTGATGTCCCGCTTCTGGCACACCCGCTCCACGGGGGCGGACTGGAAGATCAGCCGCAGGGCCCGGTAGGCGTCGTAGGGGGTCATGATGATGGTGGTGGTGGTGGGGATGCCCCGGCACTCCTCGGGCAGCTCCGTCTCGCACAGGATCAGGCAGTTGACGTTCATCTCCAGGGCCCGGCGGATCATATCCGGCTGCTCGCCGCAGATGACGATGCTCTCCTTCTTCTTAAACAGCAGCTGCTCCCGGCTCTGGGGCAGGGCGATGACCACCTCGCCGGAGATCAGGTCGCTCTCGCTGCCCACATCGTTGAGGACCTTGCCCTCCAGGGAGGAGATCACATTGAACTGGGGCGTGGGGCGCAGGTAGGAGCTGCTGACCAGTCCCATGTGGAACCGGGCCAGATCGTCCCAGCTGAGCATGCCGAACAGGGTGCCGTCGGAATTGGTGACCGCCACGCTGGAGACATTGTTCTGGCCCTGCAGAGCGGACCAGGCCTTGCCCACAGTGACGGTGCGGAACAGGGTTTGGGATTTTTCATAGTCCAGGTCCCGGACCTGGGTGTAGACATTGAACAGGCGCATGGGCGGCTCGTAGCCGAACTTGTCCAGCACCCGCATCGTCTCGTCGGAGATATGGCCCAGACAGGCGGGGACATACTCCCAGTCGCCCAGCGCATTTCGAAGGGCGGCGTAGGCAATGGCGGCCACGATGGAATCGGTGTCCGGATTGCGGTGGCCGGTTACGTAGATGGGATCCATAGAGTCACCTCCGGTGATAGAGTGAAGAGTGGAGATTGGAGAGTGGAGATATCAGACGGTGATCTCGCCCGCCAGATTTCTCTTGAACAGGGCCTCGATCTGCCTGCGGTCCATGCCCTGGCCGATGGCCCACATGAGCTTGGTCATGGCGGCCTCACTGGTCATGTCCCGGCCCTGGATGACGCCCAGGTCCAGCAGCTTCTTGCCCACCTGATAGACCCCCAGGTCCGCGGAATCGTACAGGCACTGGGTGGTGACCACCACGCTGATGTCCCGCTGCAGGGCCGTGCGGATGCCCTCCAGGCCCTCGTGCAGCACATTGACGCCGCCCAGGCCGAAGGCCTCGATGACGATGCCCCGGTAGCCCATGACCGAGAGCATTTCGAAGATCCGCGGGTCCAGACCCGGGGTCAGCTTCAGCAGGAAGACGGAATCCGAGATATTGGTCATCAGCTGGGGAAAGCCCATCTGGGGCTGGAGGCCCGTCTTGTCCAGCACAAGGCCCAGATTGCTGACCTGGGCCGCATAGTGGGCATTGACGCTCTCGAAGGCGGAGAAGCCCGAGGCCCGGACCTTCACCGCCCGGCAGCCCAGCATGACCTTCCGGTCAAAGGCCAGATACACGCCGTTGCAGCCCGTTGCAGCCATGGCGAAGGCGGTCCGCAGATTGTCGGGGCCGTCGGAAAGCACGTCCGCCAGGGGAAGCTGGCTGCCCGTCAGCACCACGGGCCGGTCCAGGCCCGGCAGCATCCAGGTCAGGGCCGAGGCGGTGTAGGCCATGGTATCGGTGCCGTGGGAGATGACGATGCCGTCGTAGTCCAGCCGCGTCTCGAAGACCCGGCGGGCGATCTGCTGCCACTCCACGGGCCGGATGTTGGAGGAGTCCAGACACATCAGATCCTCCACGGTGATGTCAAAATAGCTGCGCAGCTGGTTCAGCTGCCGCTCCATCACATCACTGCGGTGGGGCTCCAGCCCCTCACCACCAGGCAGGGATGCGATGGTGCCGCCGGTCGTAAGCAGGAGAATATGTTTTTTGTCCATGACAACCTCCCGTAAAGAATTCGTAATTTGTATTTTTATTATACCCTGTCCGTCATTTCTTGACAAGAGTAATATTCATATTGAAATTCCGAAAGAAATGGTATACAATGGTAGCAGTAAAATACAATAAAACAGGAGGTCATTATTATGAATGTTCTTGTCACCGGCGGTACCGGCTACATCGGCTCCCACACCTGTGTGGAGCTGCTCAACGAGGGCTACGGCGTTGTGGTCATCGACAATCTGTGCAACTCCAACCCCAAGAGCCTGGACCGCGTCAGGCAGATCACCGGCAAAGACCTGAAATTCTACGAGGGCGATGTCCGGGACGAGGAGCTGCTGCGGAAGATCTTCGCAGAGAACGAGATCGGCTGCGTCATCCATTTCGCCGGTCTGAAGGCCGTGGGCGAGTCCGTGGCCCAGCCCTGGCGCTACTATGACAACAACCTCAATTCCACCCTGGTGCTGACCAAGGTCATGGGCGAGGCCGGCTGCAAGAAGATCATCTTCTCCTCCTCCGCCACGGTCTACACCGCCGACAACGAGATGCCCCTGCGGGAGAACAGCCGCACCGGCAACTGCACCAATCCCTACGGCTGGACCAAGTACATGACCGAGCAGATCCTCTCCGGCATGGCCGTGGCCGACAAGGACTGGTCCATCGTGCTGCTGCGCTACTTCAATCCCATCGGCGCCCACGCTTCCGGCCGCATCGGTGAAGATCCCCGGGGCATTCCCAACAACCTGATGCCCTACATCACCCAGACTGCCATCGGCCGCCGGGAATTCCTCAGC
>JAFQSI010000162.1 GCA_017409645.1 Oscillospiraceae bacterium
GGTGGGGATCTCCCACTTGTCCTTCATGGTGCCGTTTTCGTCCAGAAATGCCAGTTTGACGGTGGTGCCGCCCACGTCGATGCCAAAGCCGTAGCGCATAAGTAATTCCTCCGTGATATTGTATTCCGATTTCCGCGGGGCTCCCGTATGCCGGTGCCCGGCGATCCTGACATGATTGTACCCCGGATCCCATGATTTGTCAACGGACAACCGGTTGCCTCGCCGCTTTGTACAGGGTGAAAAAGATATCCATAAAAAACGCCGGTCTCCACAAAATGATTGGGACCGGCGTTTTTATATCAAATACCGACGATAGATGCAATTTGCAGGGCGAAATCCAGGTATTCCTCGGTAGAAGGGGTTGTAATTTGAGAGATTCTATAGAACTTATTGGTTGTTGGGGATTCATTTCGTGCCATCGTCATGTCAAACCTGTCGACATTAACAACGGTCCAACATTCAACGTAGCCATCTATTCTTGCTTTTTGGTGGCTCTTTTCCGCTTCGCCAATTCTATTGTGGATGTTGGAATAATCCTGTCCACCTTTTACCTCAATTGCAACAGCATTTTTGAAAACGGTAGGTGACAGTTGTTCACGGATAACAATGTCGGGGTCTGCGGCGAATTGAATGTAGACTGTGCGGCCGGATTTGTTACGAACCTGAATACAACGGTCCGAGGAAGATACCACTGCGGGCCTGACAATTTCTAGAATTACATCAAAAACCTGCGATATTGCGGATGTACCACGTTGTACATTGGCTCCGCCACGCAGCTGTGGTCCAAGTGTCAGAAGTGTCAGCTGGTCGAAGAAAGACGCTGTTATCAGCTCAGGTTCGATATTGTCCAGCATATATTTTCCACATCGGTTAAGCTCTCTGCACAGTTCTGGAAGAAGTGCTTTTTGCCTTGAAGAAAGTGTACCTTTTTCTTCGAGTGATTTGAACTGCCCAACCTCGGAAGCTGCGGTATAAAAGCTTTTCTGGCTATATCCCAACAACAGCCGATAATAGCCCAACAGTTTCGGATTTGCGGAAATCAGACACGGAACAGCAAATAACAATTCTCCTCGCATACCATGTGCGGCAAGAGAATTCAAAGAAGTTTGATCGGAAAAGTCATGCAGCTCGGCATCAATATCACAAATTGATAAGGTCGATACCGTAGCTTTAAGGGCATCCTGAAGACAAGCTGTACGGATTTCCTTCAGTGCGCTGGCAAAATTGATTTGGGTTACAGGAAGATCAAGATGAATCATGTTTATTCCCCTACAACTTTCAGAACAGGTAAAAGATTGGAATTCAAGCGTTTTTGCGCAATTTTAATGTACTCATCATTTAGTTCGATTCCAATAAAATTGCGGTTGTAATCCTGACAGACAACTCCAACGGTGCCTGAACCGAAGAACGGGTCCAGAACATAATCGTTCTCATGCGTAGCTGCGAGAATACAGGGCGTGATAAGTGCTGTTGGAAATGTTGCGAAATGTGCCTCCGGGAAAGGCATGGTGTTAACATTCCACACCGTCCGGCGGTTCCTTCCATTTTCTTTTACAGCAACCTGGTCATAATAGTATTTTTCACTTTTTGTAAACATGAAAATATACTCATGGGAACGAGTAGGGCGGTCTTTCACGCTCTCGGGCATGGCATTGGGTTTGTTCCAAATGATGTCGCTACGTAAATACCAACCGTCTGCCTGCAATGCGAAGGCCAGCCGCCAGGGGATCCCTAAGAGATCCTTGGCCTTTAATCCTTCGGGAGTGTTGGGACGCACACTCATGGCACGGGCCGGGTTCTTCTTATCGGGAGCCCGGTATCCACGATTTCCACTGGTATATCCGTCTCCGATGTTCAGCCAGAGAATGCCATCCGCCTTTAATACACGCTTCGCTTCGGAGAAGACTGCAACCAATTTGTTGATATACTGCTGTAATTGCTGTTCAAGTCCAATTTGTCCGTCGATTCCATAGTCGCGCAATCCCCAATACGGTGGTGAAGTCACGATACATTGTACAGATTCAGTGGGGAGCTTCTGTAAAGCCAAAGCGGCATCACTTTCTATGATAAGAGAACCATCAACAGATATATGGGTGGAAGTAATTTTCTTGTATTGGATATCTGGCATAAACTATATCACCTCCAAAAATATCTTCATTTTATTATACATTCTTTTGTGGTATAAATCAATATGAGGGTAAAAATTACCTTGCCTTTATCCGTTATTTGCGGTAACATAAATCCAGATACTACATGAAAGAGCTGATAACCGATGATCAAGGTCGATATTTCCAATATTTGGGGCGTGCTGAGCCTGTCGGATCTTTTGGGGATCGAGGCGGAGCTGTCCGCCGCCCACATGGCGGTCACGGACACAGGCTGGATGGAGCTGCCGGACCGCTCTCCCACCGCTGAGCATATGCGCCTGCTGGCCGCAGCCCACCGGATCCGGGAGAATTCCGACGCCCTGGTGGTGGTCAGCGCCGACGGCGCCGGTCTGGGTGCCCGGGCGGTGATCGAGCTGCTGCAGGGCGCGAACCGGAACCTGCGGTGCAGCAAGGGCGACCCCATGCTCCTGTGGGCCGGGGCGGACCTGTCCACCCGGGGCTGGAACGAGCTGGCCCGGCTGCTGGAGGGACGGGATTTTTCCCTGTGCGTCATCTCCCGGACCGGGGATGATCTGGAAAGCGCCGTGGCCTTCCGGAATCTGCGCTGGATGCTCGAGCGCCGCTTCGGCACCGCCCAGGCCAAGCGCCGGATCTACGCCGTCACCCACCGGGAGGAGGGCCTGCTGCGGCACATGGCCGAGGAGGAGGGCTGGGAGTCCTTCGCGCTGCCGGAGGATGCACCGGACTGCTTCGGGGTACTGTCCCCGGCGGGGCTGCTGCCCATGGCGGCGGCCGGTGTGGATGTGATGGCCCTGCTGCGGGGCGCGGCCCAAATGAAGGCTGAGGGTGATCTGCGCAGCTTCGAGAATCCCGTGTGGCTCTATGCCGCCGTCCGGGAGCTGATGCGCCGCCGGGGCAGGACCGCAGAGCTGATGGAGTCCTTCGAGCCGGACTTCGCATCCATGGGCCGCTGGTGGCAGCGGCTGAGTGCCGGGACCGGCGGCGGCCTGTACCCGGCCTTCGGCGAGCTGACGGGACAGCTGCCGGTCCTGAGCCGGCTGCTGCACGAGGGCGACCCGGGGATCTTTGAGACGATGCTCCGCTTCGGCCCCCCGGCCCGGCGGGCGGTGATCCTGGAGGATGTGTGGGATCCCGACGGACTGAACTATCTGGCGGGCCGGAAGCTCGATGAGCTGGAGGAGCAGCTGTGGCAGAGCGCCATGGCCGACCACTCCGACAGCGGCTGCCCGGTGGTCGCCGTGGAGTGCGGCCCGGTGAATGAGCAGACCCTGGGCGCGCTGATCTGGTTTTTCCAGCTGTCGTGCGTTCTGAGCGCCGGTGTGCGGGGCGCCGATCCCTTCGACCGGTCCGGCATGGAGGCCTTCCGGCGGGAGCTGTTCGCCCAGCTGGGCAGACCCGGCCTGGAGGCCTGATCGGGCCGCTGCAAATTCTTTTATTATTTTTCACAAAAACGGTTGCAAAACCGTAGACATGATGGTAGAATATGGACACAGCCTTAACTGGCAAGCAAAGGAGGAGTTTCCCATGATTAAAGTCATTATGGGCCTGAAGGGTTCCGGTAAGACCAAGCAGCTCATCAACGCCATCCAGGATGCCGTGGCCACCGAGGCCGGCGACATCGTCTGCATCGAGTACGGCAAGAAGCTGACCTACGACGTGAACTACAAGGTCCGCCTGGTTGATTCCGAAGAGTACGGCATCAAGAACGTTGACATGCTCAAGGGCCTGGTCAGCGGTCTGCACGCCGGCAATTTTGACATCACCCATGTCTTTATCGATAACCTGTACAAGACCATCGGCCACAACCACGACTTCGGCGAGGAGTTCATCGCCTGGGCCGCCAAGTTCTGCGAGACCAACAACATGAAGCTGACCATCTCCGTCTCCGACGATCCCGAGAACGCTTCCGAGTTCATCAAGCAGTACCTGTAATCGAAAAAGCTACTTAGAAACCGCCTCCGGTAACGGGGGCGGTTTTTCTTGACAATCCTTCCGGATTGGGATATACTGAATATGAAAAGTGGTGCTACCGGCAGACGGTTCCCCACTGTTGGTTAAGAAGAAGTAACCGCTAGTGTGGCAGCTGGGCGGTTACTTCTTTTTATTTCCAATGATCTGAACGACCAATGCGAGAAGCGCAATGATGAGGGTACAAAACTGAAACAGCTCGGACCATGTAATCATGCTGCTCACCCCCTTTTCTTTCGAATCGGGGGCAAAGAAGATTACCCCCGAAAAAGGGGGAACCGCCTACCGTTACTGGTAGCACCGTATCAACAATAGCACATCAAATCCGGAAAAGCAAGGAATATCGTCAAAAACGCCCGCGGGCGTTGCAGCGTGTCGAAAAAGGTCCTTGCCTCTCCCTATGGGAGAGGTGGCCGAGCGCAGCGAGGTCGGAGAGGGCGCTGGATTTTCTTTGAAAATCCAGAAATATCGAATATTTGCTTTGCAAATATTCGATAAACCCTCTCAGTCATGCTTGCGCATGACAGCTCTCCCAAGGGGAGAGCCAAGACGCTTCGCGCAAAATGGATTTCTCGACAGCCTGAACGCCCGCAGATGCCTGCGGGCGTTTTGATTTTACTTGGCAAATTCCTTGTTCTTCTCCCAGGTTTTGACGACGGCCTCGGTGACGGCGCTTCGGAAGCCGCCCTTCTCCAGGGCACGGACGCCCTGGATGGTGGAGCCGCCGGGGGAGCAGACCGCGTCCTTCATTTTGCCGGGATGGTCGCCGCTCTGGAGCATCAGCTCGGCGGTGCCGATCAGTGTCCGGGCGGCGTACTCCAGGGCGGTGGCCCTGGGCAGGCCGCAGATGACGCCGCCGTCGGCCAGGGCCTCGATGAACATGGCTGCGAAGGCCGGACCGGAGCCGGAGACGGCGCTGCCTGCGTCGATGAGCCGCTCGGGCAGATGGCTCAGGGTGCCCGCTGCGCCCATGGCGGCCAGGAATTCCTCCACATCGGCCTTCTGGCACCGGTCGTTCCAGTCGTACTGGATCACGCCCAGGCCGATCCGGGCGGGGGTGTTGGGCATGATGCGGATGACGGGATAGCCGCCGCCCACCAGATTGGCGATTCTCTGCATGGTCATGCCCGCGGCCATGGTCACGAGAACGCAGTCGGTCCGGACCTCTAAGATGGGCTTCAGGGCCCCCAGGACGGATGCCATGAACTGGGGCTTGACGCCCAGGATGACGAATTTGCAGTCCCGGGCGATCTCCTCGTTGGTGGAGGCCACCATGCCGTGCTGCCGGGCGAAGGCCGCCGCCCGCTCGGGATGGCCCGCGGAAACCAGGATATCACCGGGGTCATGGGCCTTTGCCGCCGCAATGGCGATGGCCCCGCCCATATTGCCGATGCCGATAAAGCCGAATGATGCCATAATATCTCCTCCAATGTGCTTTTGGTTATCATAGCAGTTTTGGAAGGGAAAAGCAATATCTGTGGATAAAGTGCTGAGTGCTGAATGCTGAGTGCTGAATTTCTTGATTTCGGTCAACTCAGCACTCAGCCCTCAGAACTCAGCACTATTTCGGTATGGTGATGGTCAGCACGATCTCGGCTTCCGTTTCCCGGCGTTCGGAGACGGCGGAGACACCGGCGGCCTGGATCCGGGCCAGGGATTGGCTGAGATTGTTGAGAAAACCGCCCAGATTCACCCGGGCGGGCTTTTTTTCGCTCCCCTCGGTGAGGAGACTGTCGATGTACTGCTCGGTCCGGCTGACGCTCATGCGCAGGGCGGTTATGGTCCGGATGGCGCTGATTTTGGCTCCCTCGGACTTCAGCCGCAGCAGGGCCCGGGCGTGGCGCTCGCTCAGGCCCCCCTGCCGGATGGCCGTCAGGACCTGGGGGCTGTGGCGCAGGATGCGCAGCTTGTTGGCGATGGCGCTCTGGCTCTTGCCCAGCAGCCGGGCGGCCTGATCCTGGCTCAGGTTCTGGGTCCGGATCAGCCGGGCGATGCCCTCGGCCTCCTCCAGAAAATCCAGATCCTGCCGCTGGAGATTCTCCACCAGCGCCGCCAGGGAGGACTCCGTGTCGTCCATGGTCATGACGATGCAGGGGATCTCCCCCAGCCCCGCGGCCTGGGCCGCCCGGAGCCGCCGCTCCCCGGCGATCAGCTCATAGCTGCCCCCCACCCGCCGGACCGACAGGGGCTGGATCACCCCGTGGCAGCGGATGGACTCCGTCAGCTCCGACAGGGCATTTTCCTCAAAGGTCCGCCGGGGCTGTGCCGGATTCGGTCGAATGGACCGGGCGGGAAGAAATACCACCCGCCCCGTCTCCATGTAGGTCTTCAGCTTGGCGCATTGCATATGCATTCCCCCTCATTTGTTGTAGGGCCATTGTAGAGCATATGTCCCGGGAAAACCCGCGAAACCCCGGCAGTGCCGGGAAACAATTCGCTCTGTAGGGTGGGGGCAGAAAGCACCGAGCAGGTTAGATCAATACCCAAGTAACAGCAGAAGGACCAGCTTCCAACTACCGCTGTCATTGCCACGCCCCTGCGGGGCTCGCAATGACAGTGGTAACTTTTGGCTGGTCCGTCTGTATACATCAGCGTTTTATTTCTTCTGCCCCACATCCACCTTGCCGGCCAGGATGTCCAGGTAGTCGGCGTAATTCTTCTTCAGCAGACTGGGGGTGTCCAGACCGTAGGGGCACCTGGCGGCGCACTGGCCGCACTCGAGACAATCGGCGATCCTGTGCATCTTCTCCTGGGCGGCGGGGGTCAGCCAGCCGTCGGCGGGGCTGCGCCGGACCATCAGGCTCATCCGGGCGCAGTTGTTGATCTCGATGCCCGCCGGGCAGGGCATGCAGTAGCCGCAGCCCCGGCAGAATTCGCCCAGCAGCAGCTTCCGGTCTGCTTCGATCAGGGCGGAAAGCTCCCCGGTCAGGGCGGGAGGGTTATCGATGTAGCCCAGGAACTCATCCAGCTCGCCCTCCTTCTGGACGCCCCAGATGGGCAGCACATTGTCGAACTGGGCCAGATAGGCGTAGGCCGCGGCGGAATTGGTGATCAGGCCGCCGGAGAGGGCCTTCATGGCGATGAAGCCCATGTTCGCTTCCTTACAGAGCCTGACCAGCTCCAGATCCTTTTCCGTGGCAAGATAGCACAGGGGGAACTGCAGCGTTTCATACAGCCCGGATTCGATGGCCTCCTTCGCAACGGAGAGACGGTGATTGGTGATGCCGATGTGGCGGATCTTGCCCTGGGCCTTTGCTTCGAGCATGGCCTCGTACAGTCCGGTGCCGTCGCCGGGTTTGGGACAGAAGGCGGGGTTATGGAACTGGTAGATGTCGATATATCCCAGGTAGCCAAGGCTGATCTCGAGATCCTTCCAGAATTCCTCCGCGGTGGTGGCCTGGGTCTTGGTGGAGATGAAGACCTTCTCCCGCATGCCGGAAAATGCCA
>JAFQSI010000163.1 GCA_017409645.1 Oscillospiraceae bacterium
CACGGCGGGGCCTGCCAGGCCCACGGCCTCATTGACGGGCAGGGAGAAGGCGATGCCCTGGGCCTTCTTGGCCATGCCCATCTCCTTGTAGATGGCGTTCAGGACGGTGTCGCGAAGCTCCTTCTCCACGACCATCATCAGGATCTCCTTCTCCGCGTGGAGGGTGATGCCGAAGAACGCCGCCGCGTCCTCCCGGGCCACGCCGCGGGCGTTGAGAATAGTGCCGCCCCGGACGCCCAGGTCCCGGGCCACGTCCATCACGTCCTCGGCAAAGCCGGAGTTGACGATGGCGAAGATCACTTCATGGTTGTTGTTCGTCATGCTTTATTCCCTCCCCAGACGGTTGTTGCTCATAAACTGATAGAGATTGACGCCGATGATGCTCGACATCGGCACGGCGAAGGCCACGCCCTTGCCGCCCTTGATGGTGGCGAATTTGTCCTCCAGAGTGTGCATGATTTTCTCCACCTGGTCCTCCCGGACCACGCTGAGGATCACGCACTTATGGATGTTCAGGCCCAGCAGGTCCACCAGCTCGCTGGTGGCGGTGCCCTTGCCCTGGAGGGCCATCTGGCAGTTGACCTCGAACTGGCTGATGACGTCCATGTAGAATTCGCCCTTGTTCTTGTCCACCACGGTGAAGAGGACCTTCAGCTTCTTGATGGCGGATTCGTTGACGGTGTTTGCCATAAAACGGTCCTCCTTACATAAAGTTGATGATCTGCTGATCGTCGGCATCCAGGATCCGCTTCATGGCCTTGAGCTCCTGGACATGGGCGTCCAGAATACCCTTGAAGCCCAACAGCTGGATGGTGATCAGGGGGATCATGGCCACCAGGGCCACCACGCCGAAGGCGTCCCGCAGGACCGCCTCCTCGCCCTGGAGCGCCACACAGGCACCCACCGCAAAGGGCAGGATGAAGCCCGAGGTCATGGGGCCGGAGGCCACGCCGCCGGAGTCGAAGGCGATGGCGGTGTACACCGGGGGCACGAACAGGCTCAGGGCCAGGGAGATGAAGTAGCCGGGGATGATGTAGTAGACCAGGGAGAAATCGTAGACGATGCGGACCATGCTCAAGGTGATGGCAGCACCGACGCCCACGCACAGGCCGATCATCATGGACTTTTTGCTGACCATGCCGCCGGTGACGTCCTCCACCTGGCCGTTCAGCACATGGATGGCAGGCTCTGCCAGGACCACCAGCACGCCGGTGATCAGGCCGAAGCCGATGAGCAGCTCAGAGCTGCTGGAGGCCAGGGAATGGCCCAGCTTGTAGCCGATGGGCATGAAGCCCACGTTGACGCCGGTGAGGAACATCACAAGACCGATGTAGGTGATGACAACGCCCACGGCGATCTTCTTCAGACGCTTCAGCGGGAGCTTCAAAAAGGCCGCCTGGCACACCAGGAAGAACACCACGATCATGCCCAGAGCCACGGCCACCTCCTTGCAGGTGTGGGCGGCGGTGTGCAGGTAGGCGCCTGCAATGTCAGAGCTGACGGTGTAGTCGGGAACGGCGTAGGTCAGGTCGTTGCTTGCAAAAATGCCCAGCACCAGCACGGCCAGAACGGGACCCACGGAGCAAAGGGCCACCAGACCGAAGCTGTTGTCCTTGCTGCGCGGGTCGCCCAGCACGCTGGAGATACCGACGCCCAGGGCCATGATGAAGGGCACCGTGATGGGGCCGGTGGTGACGCCGCCGGAGTCAAAGGACATGGGCAGCAGGGGCAGATTGCCGTTCACCGCCAGCATCAGAGCCAGGGCGAAGAGCAGCATATAGAAGAGCATCAGGATGTTGCTTAAGGATTTGCGGAAGACGATCTTCAGCACGGCGATCACCAGAAACGCGCCGACACCGAAGCCCACCGCATAGACCAGCACGGTGCCGTTCATGACGGCGCTGACCTGATTTGCCAGCACCTGCAGGTCCGGCTCCGCGATGGTGATCAGCATGCCCAGCACGAAGCACACGAACAGCAGCAGACCCAATTTCCGCTGTTTGGACAGGCCGGAACCCACATGGGTGCCCATGGGCGTCATGGCCAGATCTGCACCCAGATTAAACAGTCCGATGCCCAGGACCAGCAGTACCGCACCGATGGTGAACGTGATCAGCTCGACAGCTGAAAACTCGAACAGGGGCGTCAGGCCCATGAGGTACACCAGTGCAGTGATGGGCAGCGCGGAGATCAGCGCTTCGAGGATCTTGTCCTTGAGTTCTTTCAATTCCATCACCTTTCTGTCTTGAGATTACCCGTCTATTTTACCATGTATCCACGGGTGGGGCCAATGAAATTGCGGTTTCTTAACCGGAAATTAGCCGTATGGAACTCAAACCGGCACCCGGAGCCGGACCAGATCCCGGAGGATGCCCTGGTATTCGCAGCGCAGCTCCGGAAGGCGGGTGTAGTCCATGGGCTTCATGAGGCTCGAGTCCTTCGGAAGCTCCAGGGCCTGGCTGCGGCAGAGAATCTCCGCCACGAACTGGGAGCAGAAATATTTGTATTTGGGGTGGAAGGGGATGCCCAGCTTGCACAGGATCAGACCCAGGATGTTGAAGCTGTACAGGTCCGAATCTCTGGCGAACTGCTGAGCCTCCCGGCGGGCGATCTCATAGACCTCGTTCGGGACGGAAAGCTCGTACAGGGCGCAGGGGATGTCCTGGTGCTTATGATAAAAGCCCCGGTGGAAGACCTCGGTGGTGGGACCGGCGGGGAACATGGTCTCGCCGTTTTTCCGGGCGGAGGAGTACAGGGGCTGCAGACATTCGTCAAAGGAAATGGAGGCGTGGGTGTAGGGATCGGCGGTAAAGAGCTGCACCAGTTTGGACAAAAAGGTATCTGATCGGGTCAGCAGGATGTAGATCGTCTTCATAAAATTCTCCTGAAAAATCAATGATATCCAATCCATTATAGCACAATTTCCGGGGAATGGCAAATAAAAGTTGGAAAAAGATTCGAAAAATATCAAGAAAACTGAAGGAATCCGGGATTTCCTTGCACGCAGCGGGAGATGTGAACAGATGGGGGCAAAACAGCTGAAATAAAAATCGAAAAATCTGAAAAAAGGTGTTGACAAATCCCGGTGCCCGTGATATTATGTAACAGTCGTCAGGGCACAGCCCACGGCGAACGAAATATGCGCGAGTGGTGGAATTGGTAGACTCGCTAGATTCAGGTTCTAGTGCTCATTCCGGGCGTGGGGGTTCGACTCCCCCCTCGCGCACCATGCAAAAAGAAGGACTTCCGAAAGGAAGTCCTTCTTTTTGCGTCCTTCTTTTTGCAATGATATCCGTTCCCTTCGGTCACGGATGATATACCTGACGGTATGAGATCCGCTTCGCGGGTGATATACGCTGACGCGTATGCAGGGAACGGATAGTATTTCATGTTTGCGAAGCAAATATATCATGCGGCGTCAGCCGTATATCATATTGTGCAAGCAATATATCATTAGAAAGCTCCGCCCTGTCACATTTTGCGGCAGGGCGGTTTGGTGTTATTCGGCGGGGGGATCGTCGGAGGGGTGGTCGAGGAGGAAGCGGACGAAGTCCTCGGAGCGCTCCGGGTCGATGAGGGTCCAGTCGTCCTCGTCCTGGCGCATGTAGGTATGGCTCAGCAGATAGTAGACGCTCTGCTCCCCGTTGGCGAAGGTGACGGAGGCGGTGTAATAATTCTGGCCGCCCTCGAGATCCGGCGTCTGCTCCGGCTCCTCGCCGGTGGACAGGCTGCGCAGGATGCCAAGGAGCGCGTTCATATTCTCCTGGGTCACATAGCTCCGGTCGAAATCCGGGTCCGACGGATGGCTGGAGATCTCGATGCGCCGGACCATCCGGCCCGGGCCGGAGGTGTTGACCGGGGGCTCCCGGTCGCCGCAGGCCCCCAGGCTCAGGGCCAGGAGCAGGGAAAGGAAAATGGCTGTGATCTTTCTGTACATGGCGTTACCTCATTCCTGGAGCCGGAAGCCGGACTGGGTCAGGATCCGCAGGTTTTCCTGATAGCCCTCCCGGCTGAAAAAACAGATCATCTCATAGCCCGCAACGGGCCGGAGGGAGACGGCATGGCCCTCCCAGTCCACCCACAGGCGGTAGCTGTCGACCTCCATGTTCCTCTCCCCTTTCAGCAAGATACCTCCATTATACTCCTTTCTCCGGGAAATGGAATCGGATGCTGTCGAACTTAAGAAAAATTAAGAAAACCCCCTGGAATTCTTAAAAATTCTTAAGAATCCCAGGGGATCGTAACATTATCCGCCAAAGAGGATCCGCCAATAGTCGTTTTCCAGGATCCGGGCGGAGACGGCGAAGCGGTTGCCGACCTCGGTGCTGATGGCCTTGACGTAGTCGTCGTCGGTACCGGCGGCACCGATGAATTCGGCCTTGCCGGTCTGGGAGTTGTACCGGGCCCGGTCCGTGATCCAGCTGCGGTTGCGGAACATGACCAGCGGCGGCGCGTCGGAGAAGACGTCCCGTCCCATGTACAGCCGGGAGTCGAATTCCAGGCCGAAGAGGTTGCTGAGCGTCGGCAGCAGGTCCAGGTGGCTGGTGGGCGCGTCGATGACCTCAGGGGTCATGCCGCTCTTCCAGATGATGCAGCCGTTTTTAAAGATCTCAAAATTGCGCTCGGGGGTGTGGCCCAGCAGCTCGCCCAGCTCCTCGGGGGTCAGGCCGTTGGGATAGTGGTCCGCGGTCAGGACGATGACCGTATTCTCCAGGACGCCGGCCTCCTCCAGCCGCTGCAGCAGCAGCTCCATGGAGTGTTCAAGCTCCAGCTGGGTGGCCAGGTACGCCCGGACATTGCTGCTGTAGGGCAGATCCGCCACCAGCGCCTTGTTTTTCGCGGCCATGCAGTTGCCGGTGAAGTTGAACTCCCGGTGGCCGGAGATGGTCATATAGTAGACGGAGAAGGGCGTCTGGCCCACATAATCGGGGGTGGAGAGGTCCACCACCTCCACATCGGACTCGGGCCACTGCTTCTTGACCGGAAGACCGCCGCCCAGGCCCTTGTACTCGTAGCCCAGGTTCTGAAGGTACTCGTTCCGGCCGTAGTAGGTGTAGGTGTGGCCGTGGTAGGCCCAGGAGCTGTAGCCGAGCTTGAGAAGCTGCTGGTTCATGGTCAGGGGCATCAGGTTGTCCGAGGACTTCTTGAAGCTCCAGACGCCGTCCTTGGGGACGGTGCCGGTCAGGTGGGCGTACTCGCCGTCGGTGGTGCTGACGCCCCAGTCGGGGACGTAGTAATCGGTGAAATAGAAGCCCTCGTGCATCAGCCGGTACAGGGTGGGGGTCAGCTCCTGGCTGACGGCCAGCTCGGAGAAGGCCTCGGCGGTGATGAGGATCAGGTTACAGCCCTCGAACATGCCGGTCTTCTCATTTTTGTTCGAGGGGGTCCGGCCGGCGAAATACTGGTGGACCTCCTTCAGGGACTTTTTGTCCGTGGAGGCGATGAGGGATCCGAAATCGAGATCCAGCACGTTGGGACTGGTGTCGATGACGGGCGCGGGCTCCGTTGTCTCGGGCGGGGCGGTCGTCTCGGGCGGGAGCGTGGGCGGGATGGTGCCCTGGGTCTCCGGAGTCAGGAACTGCTGCGTCGGGGGCTGGGTCGTCTCCTGGGGGATGGGATCCGCCAGGACGATGGAGCCGGTGGCGGATTCGCCGGAGACGGTCCGGGTCAGATCCAGCCGGAAGGCGGTCAGAAGTCCCAGATGGTTGACGCCCAGGTAGGCGTCGGAGGCATTGTGGTACAGACCGTAGGCGGACATGTCGTCGGTGCCGCCGAAGGAGGGCAGCGCATAGACAGCGCCCAGCTGGACCAGCAGGCCCAGCGCTGCCAGGGCAGCCTTGGGAGCAAGGCCACGGCGGCGGTGGAAGGGATACCGGCGCAGGCCGCCGATGAGCAGCCGGAGCAGCGGGAGGGCCATCAGCAGCAGCGTCAGAAGATTCTCCCGGATCGCCGCGGTGATGGTGGAGACGAACTGGAAGGCGTCGGTGCCGTTGGTCATGGAGTAGAAGGTGTAGAAGGTGCCAAAGACCCGGTAGTACACCAGCTGGCTGGCGCACAGCAGGAAGCTGAAAAAGCTGTAAACCAGGGCGGCAAAGTAATTCTGGCCCCGGCGGGGCAGAGAGGTGCAGAGGGCGAACATCAGGCAGGCCGGCAGGAACGCGAACACCGGACCCAGCAGCAGGCCGGAATTCAGCAGCAGGTCGTTCGACTTGGCGGTGGACAGGTGCAGCACCAGCTCCGGCAGCGCCAGGGCGATCCACAGGTACAGCAGCAGGGAGTGCCGGCGTTTTTGGGGAGCGGGCTTCCGGACCGGCTGCTTCTTCTTCGGAGCAGGGGCGGGCTTTTTTCGGGCGGGCGGACGGCGGGCGTCGGGGTATCTGGACATGGGAAGGGCCTCGCTTTGCGGAAATTTCCTCCATTATAGACGACATCGGGCCCAGTTTCAAGCACCGTCGAAAAATTAAGGCTTCTGAAGAAACGTTCAAAGCCGCCGGAGGTTCCGGCGGCTTTGTCGTGGATCATGATCAAGGTGTCTCAGGTTCGGCAGGAGATGCCTTCTTCTGCTTCCGTTTGCGGATGCGGCTGCTGATGGCGAGGATCGCGCCGATCACCGCGCCGTAGACCAGAAGATAGGGAGAACCGGCGACCAGCAGAACGAAGAGGTTCACCAGGCCGTCGCTCACGCCATGGAGGGAGCTTGTAAAGCCCGTGCGGATCCGGTCGAAGACCGAGGGCTCCTCCACGGGGGTCAGGACCTCCACCTCCTCGACGGTCAGGCGGACCGTGGCGTAGGTGATCTGGTTGTCGTAGCTGCGCTTTTGGGAGGCGTAGCGCTCCAGCTCGTAGGTCACATCGCTCAACCGGGCCTCGATCTCCAGGATCTCGCTTAAGTTTTGGGCACCGGCCAGCAGCTCCAGGAGCCGGGCCTGCTCCGTCTCCAGGGCGGTGATCTTCGACTCGGTGTCCACATACTGCAGCGTCACGTCCTTCGTCTCCTCGGAGGTGGAGAGGACATTGGCGTTCTTCGACACGTGGGTCACGAAGGCGGAGAGATTGTCCGCAGGGATGCGGATGGTCATGCTGCTCCAGCGGCGGGTGCTGCCGTAGGTGCCGGTCTGGCGGGACTCGGTGTAGCCGCCCAGGGCGGTGAGCTTTTCCTCCAGAGCGGTGATCAGGGCGTCGTAATTTTCCGTCTCGGCGTCCATGGAGACGGTCCGGATGAGTTTCCGGTCGGACTGGGCCGGGGCGGTCAGACCGGCGGCGGAATCGGTCTTCAGCTCCGCGGACGCATCTTCCATGGGGGACTCGGTCCGGTCATACCGGATGTCGTGGGCGGCCTCCTTGTCCGCGGGGGCCTCTGCGCCGCAGGCGGTCAGCAGCAGGCAAATGCACAGGAAAATGGCGAATAAGTGTCTGATTTTCATGGGGATCCCTCCTTTGTATCCAGTATAGCAAACAAAAAAGACCTGCGCAATGGCTCTGCGCAGGTCTTCAGAATTTTTAAGGTTCTCTCGGGGGGATCATTTCGGAGGCCTTGTCGAAAATGGCCACCTGGCTCGAATACAGACCCGTGTTGCCGGAGAGGACAAAGCAGATCACGCACACCAGGGCGAACAGGTGCAGGTTCGCACCGCCGAACATCTCGATGCTCAGCACGATGGAGGTCAGGGGGGAGTTGGTGGCGCAGCAGAACAGGCCGATCAGACCCAGCGCGCCGCACAGGCCCGCATCCAGGCCCAGCAGTCCGCCCACCACACAGCCGAAGGTAGCGCCGATGCAGAAGGTGGGCACGATCTCGCCGCCCTTGAATCCCGCCGCCAGGGTCAAGGCGGTGAAGAGCATCTTGAGGGCAAAGGAGTACCAGTCCGCGTGACCGGCCACGGCCTCCAGGGCCATGTCCATGCCCGCACCGTTGAAGCGGTGGTCGCCCACGGCGTAGGTCATGGCGGCGATG
>JAFQSI010000164.1 GCA_017409645.1 Oscillospiraceae bacterium
ATTTGGTATTTTTCCACTTGCTTATACGCCCGTTGTGCGATACAATAGCCCCTAGATTTGTTTTTAGGAGAATCAGCTATGATCTATCACAACATTCTCGACGCCATGGGCCACACCCCCATGGTGCAGCTTGGGCGCATGGTGCCCGAGGGAGCGGCCCGGGTCCTGGTCAAGTACGAGGGCCTGAACGTGGGCGGCTCCATCAAGACCAGAGTTGCCTACAACATGGTCATGGAGGCCGTGCGCCAGGGCAAGATCACCAAGGATACCATCATCGTCGAGCCCACCTCCGGCAACCAGGGCATCGGCCTCTCCCTCATCGGCGCGGTGCTGGGCTACAAGGTCCGCATCATCATGCCCGACTCCGTCAGTGTCGAGCGCCAGAAGCTCATGCGCCACTACGGCGCCGAGGTGGTCCTGATCCACGACAAGGGCAACATCGGCGATGCCATCGAGGAGTGCCTGCAGACCGCCCTGCGGATGGAGCGTGAAGACCCCAACGTCTTCGTGCCCCAGCAGTTCGAAAACCCCGCCAACCCCATGATCCACCGGCATCAGACCGGTCTTGAAATTCTGGAGCAGGTGGGTGGTCCCATCGACGGCTTCTGCTCCGGCATCGGCACCGGCGGCACCATCACCGGCATCGGCGAGACGCTGAAGGCTCTGAATCCCGACATGACCATCTGGGCCGTGGAGCCCGAAAACGCCGCCATCCTGGCCGGCGGCACCGTGGGCAGCCACCTGCAGATGGGCATCGGCGACGGCCTGATCCCCGCCATCCTGAACCAGAACATCTACTCCGACATCTACATCGTCTCCGACGAGGAGGCGCTCCAGACCGCCCGTGACCTGGCCCGGCTGGAGGGTCTGATGTGTGGCATCTCCTCCGGCACCAATGTGGCTGCCGCCATCGCCATGGCGAAAAAGATCGGTCCCGGCAAGACGGTCGTCACCATCCTGCCCGACACCGCAGAGCGGTACTTCTCCACGCCGCTGTTTGACGAATGACGATCATATCCCACGCCCCGCCGCATCGGCGGGGCGTTTTTGCGGTTGTATTCTGTCGGAAATTATGGTACCATATGGTAAAAATGAGTCAAAAGGTGATGCTTATGACACTGCGAAGAATCCTTGCGCTGACCCTTGCTTGTATCCTTCTGACCGGGTCTGTTTGTTCTGTCCGGGCCGAAGAGCTTCGGTATTACATGGGCGATGTGCCCCTGAACGCGGCGAAGGACTCGGGCTACACCGGCACCGATCCCATCGACAGCGACGATCCCCATTTCGGCTGGACCCTGGGCCGGTTTTATGTGACCGGCTACACCCAGGGACCGGACTCCATGTCCGCCGGTGATCCCGTATTTCTGAAAAACGCCGGGGACACCGTGGCCCTCTGGTTCCGGCTGGACCAGCAGATCGACTGTCTCAACGGCGACAGCGAGCTGTTCATCGCCCGGGATGAAAAGGGCTGGGATGTGCAGTTCGGCATCCCCAGGACGGACTTCGGCCGGGGCACCCTCATCATCCGGCACACGGACCACCAGAACCAGCCCGGCGAGCCGGTGATCTATACGGACTACCTCTCTGCACTGGAAACCGGCGCGGAGGTCCGGGTGGAGCTGTTTGAGGAGGGCGATTACGAGGTTGCCCTGGATTACTCCATCCACCAGACCCGTCTGAACGTGTTCGACTACGATGTGTTCCCCCGAGTGGAGGATTACCGGATCTTCTTCCGCTTTTCCGTCCGCAACGGCAACTGCATGGTCTTCCCCTTTGACACCGCCACCGGCGCGGAGCTGAGCAACGCCTCCTCCACCCCCAACGGCTTTTACCTGGATCTGGCCCGGTCGAGGTATCTGGACATCCAGGTCAGGCGGACCGTGTTGACGGAGACCGCCGAGGGCTTTGTGGAGGACGTCCGCTTCAACCGCCCCGCCCGGGACGGCGAGCAGTACAACGAGGAGGGCATCTATACCATCACCGTCCGCAACCGCTACACGGGCCAGGATACGGTCAAGACCATCTATGTGGGCACCGATGAGGCCCTGCGGGCCCATGCCGCCACCGGGCTCCCCATGGAGGAGATCAACCGGCAGCTCAGCGCCGGTGCCGTCGTCAACGAGGACGGCACCCTGACCCCCACAGAAGAACAGACCGATATTCCGGAGGATCTGCTGATCTGGATCGGTGCCGGTGCGGCGGCTGCTGCACTCATCGGCGTGGTCGTGCTGCTCCTGCTCAGACGCAGAAGGCGCAGTCTTCTGGACTATGACGGCCGCCGCTGGTGGGGGTGAGCCCATGAAGCGGTTTCTCTGTCTTTTTCTCATCCTGGCGCTGCTGACGGGCTGCGCCGCACCTGCGGCCTCGGAGCCTGCCGAGACGCTTCCGGAATTTGCCGGGCTTTCCGACCCACAGCTTCTAAGCTATATGGAGGACGCCGTATATCAGGAGCTGGTCACCACCCTGGACAGCGATCAGGTGTTCGTGGAAAATGTTCAGGCGGTCTACATCTCCCAGGAATATCTGACGGAGCTTTCCGCCAATTCCCGGGAAAACATCTATTTTGGCTACAATCTTTCCGAGCTGGACGCATTTTTTGAGGGCAGACGCTTCGTCTTCACCCTGGGCGACGATGGTCAGACCACCGTTCAGGAATTTCAGGAGATCAGCGACTCCTACGGCGAGGTGGTCCGCAATCTGGCTGTGGGCGGCGGCGTGATCTTGCTGTGCGTCACCGTGTCCGTGATCAGCGGCGGCGCGGGCGCCACGGCGGTCAGTGTGATCTTCGCCGCCTCCGCCAAGACGGGAGCCGCCATGGCCCTGTCCTCGGGCGTCTTCTCCGGCGTGGCCGCGGGCACCGTCACCTATGCCCGGACCGGCAGCATGGACGAAGCCCTGGAGCAGGCCGCCCTGAGCGGCAGCGAGGGCTTCAAGTGGGGCGCGGTCAGCGGCGTCATCTCCGGCGGGGCCAACGAGGCCATCGGCCTGTTCGGCGCCACCCGAAACGGCCTGACCATGAATCAGGCCGCCCGGATCCAGCGCGAGAGCAAATATCCCCTGGATGTCATCAAGGAATTTGCCAGCCCGGAGCAGTACGAGATCTGCAAAAATGCCGGACTGAACCCCCAGATGGTGGGGGGCAACACCGCACTGGTCCGCTCCATCGACCTGAATTATGTGGACGACATGGGCCGGACGAACCTGCAGCGGATGCAGGAGGGCCTGGCGGCCCTGGCCCCCGACGGCAGCTCCTACCAGCTCCACCACATCGGCCAGCAGGCGGACTCCACCCTGGCGATATTGACCCAGGCGGAGCATATGCAGGGGGGCAATTTCAGCATCTGGCACCTCCTTGAGGGCCCCACCCAGGTCCACGGTGCCGGAAACACCTGGACCGCACAGCGGGAGGCGTTCTGGAAAAATCTCGCTGCGCTGCTGGGCGCATAAACAGGAGGAAGCATATGTACGATCAAAGCAGGGATTATCTGAAATATCCCACCTATTCTCTCCGGCCGAAGGGACTGCCCGTTATCGGGGACCCGGAGGAGGAATACCGCAGGGCCGGTAATTTGCAGAGTCAGGGCGCCCACGCCGAAGCGCTCACGGTCTATTCCAGACTGGCCCGACTGAATCATGTCGATTCCCAGTTCCAGCTGGGCTGGTGTTATACAAAGGGGCTGGGCACAGAGCCCGACTACACGCAAGCCGCGTACTGGTACCAAAAGGCCGCCGAACAGGGACATGCAACCGCGCAGAATAACCTCGGCTGGTGCTACGAGCACGGAAGCGGCGTCGAGAAGGACCTCGCTACGGCGCTCTTCTGGTACCGAAAAGCCGCCGAGCAGGGATATGTACTTGCACAGAGGAATCTCGGATTGTGTTACTATAACAGCAGAGGCATCGAACAGGATTATACACAGGCGGTGTTCTGGTACCAAAAGGCTGCCGAGCAGGGAGATGCCACCGCGCAGAACAACCTTGGATGGTGTTATCAAAACGGAAGTGGCGTGGAAAAGGACCTCGCCATGGCAGTCTTCTGGTACAGAAAAGCCGCCGAGCAGGGATCTGCAACCGCGCAGACCAATATCGGTTGGTGTTACTACAACGGACAAGGCATCGAACAGGACTATGCCCAAGCTGTGTTCTGGTATCAAAAGGCTGCCGAGCAGGGAGACGCCACCGCGCAGAATAATCTGGGCGTTTGCTACGCAACCGGATACGGCATTGAGCAGGACCAGACGAAGAAAATCTGCTGGTACCGCGAAGCCGCTGAGCAGGGATATGTAACCGCGCAGAATAACCTCGGCTGGTGTTACGAGAACGGAAGCGGCGTCGAAAAGGACCTCGCTATGGCAGTCTTCTGGTACCGAAAAGCCGCCGAGCAGGGGTACGCGCCTGCACAGAGGAATCTCGGATTGTGTTACTATAACGGCAGAGGTATCGAACAGGACTATGCCCAGGCGGCGTTCTGGTATCAAAAGGCTGCCGAACAGGGAGATGGAACCGCACAGAATAACCTGGGCGTCTGCTACGCAAACGGATACGGCATTGAGCAGGACCAGACGAAGAAGATCTTCTGGTACCGAAAAGCCGCTGAGCATGGATATGTAACCGCGCAGAATAACCTCGGCTGGTGCTACGAGAACGGAAGCGGCGTCGAAAAGGACCTCGCTCTGGCGGTGTACTGGTACTACAAGGCCGCGGATCAGGGTCATGAACAGGCCCGGAACGCCCTGAGAAACATCGTCGATCAGCGCTTTCCGCCCGAAGACAAGGCATGAGTAAGAGCCCAAAAGCAGCAGCTTTTGGGCTCTATCCGTGTATCGGTCAGTTTTTCTTTTTCAGGGGCGTCTTGTTGCCCTTGGCGTCGACATAGTAGGTGTTGTCCAGCTGGCCCACCAGATTGGCCTTGACGGAGTCGATGTAGATCCGGCGGAGCTTGTCCCGCTCGGCCAGCTCCTCGGGGGTCAGGCCCTCGGTCTTGGCCTTCTTGGCCAGCTCGTTGATGCGTGCGATGGTGTCGTTGATGCTCATAGTATTCTCCTTATACATAACGATGGATCAGAACGCTGATCCTTCCTTTTTTTGTCTGACCGTTCACCTGATGGAGCTTTATTTTTCCCAGGCCCCGGACGGATACCTTGTCACTCTCGAAGACGGTCTTGTCGGGCTTCATGCAGGGCAGGCCGTTGATGGCGGCCTTTCCGGCGTTGACATAGTCGGAAGCCAGACTCCGGCCGATGCGGAAGCCCGCGCTGATGACCGCGTCCAGCCGACAGGAGGCCAGGGTGTCTTTGATTTCCTTGATCTCCGGCTCCGGGATGCTCGCCTCCGTCAGAGGGATCTCGGAAAGGCGGAATTTCGTCCGTCCGGCGCTGTCGAAGCTCTGGAGCAGATACGGCGCGATCTCTCTGGAAACGAAGAAATCACAGCTTCCCCTGCCCACGCAGATGTCGCCCACCGTCTCCCGTGCCACGCCCGCGCCCATCAGGGCACCGAGAAAATCCCGGTGGGTCAGGCTGTCGCCCTCATAGTACACAGCCCGCAGACAGGCCACGGGGCTGTCGTCGTAATACAGGGACTCCTCTTCCAGATATTCCGGAAGGTATACCAGCATCTGCCGCTCCGCATCGGCGTAGCCGCCGAAGCGGTACAGCCCCTCAGGCTCGCCGAAGAGGAGCCGGGTCAGCTCCAGCTCCCGGGGGGAGAGAAAGCAGGAATTGGCGGGGATGCTTTTTCGCAGTCCCGCATTTATTTTATCCCAGACCCTGGCAAGCAAAAGCCGGTCCTCGGGGGTCTTTGCAATTTTATCGATGTTGCTGCGTTCCATATCATCGTCCTGTCTGTAAACGTAGGGAACGCCGTCCCCGGCGTTCCGGCGGGCGCGAGCCCGAAAGCATACCGAACCGCCGCCTTCGACGAGCGGAACGCCGAGGACGGCGTTCCCTACGGTGTATGATCATGATGTGGCATATTATACCACAGGATTCTGAGAAAGAAAAGAGATTTTTCTTGAGTATATCCGAAAAATCAGTTATAATAGATGGTCGAAAGCAGGTGAAGCTATGACAATCGGAATCATCGGCGGCGGTGCGGCTGGTATGGCCGCGGCTCTCGCCGCTGCGGAACAGGAAAACATTCAGATCGTCCTGATGGAGCGTCAGGCCCGGCTGGGCCGGAAGCTCAGCGCCACCGGCAACGGCCGGTGCAATTTGAGCAACATCCATGCATCCAAGGGCGGCTACCACGGCGACGACCCCCATTTTCACGAATATGCCCTCTCCCAGTATCCTCCGGAAGAGACGCTTCAGTGGTTCTCTGGCCTGGGCCTGTACACCGTGACGGAAGCCAGCGGCAAGGTCTACCCCTACTCCGATCAGGCCAACTCCGTGGTGGATGTGCTGCGGTTCTCCCTCGACCATCCGAATATCCGGGTCCTGACGGATTTTGAGGTGATGAAGGTCAAAAAGGACCGGGACCGCTTCCTGGTCACCACCAAGGACCGGACGCTGGAATTTGACAAGCTCATCATCGCCTGCGGCGGACTGGCGGGCACCAAGCTGGGCGGCACCATGTCCGGCTACAAGCTCCTGCGCAGTTTCGGGCACAAATGCACCAGGCTCCGCCCCACGCTGGTGCAGGTGAAGACCTCCTGGCCCGGCGTCTCCGCTCTGAAGGGCGTCCGCGCCAATTGCAGGGCTGGGATCTATCACAACGGCGCGCTTCACCGGGAATCCGTGGGTGAGATCCAGTTCACGGAGTTCGGCCTGTCCGGCCCCGTGATCTATGAGATCAGCCGGGACGCCTGTCAGGGCGGCGAGTGGGAATGTCGTCTGGACTTCCTGCCGGACCTCCCTGCGCAAAGTCTTAGCGATGCGCTGATGATGAAGCGGAATTTAGGTTTGACCGCCGAAGACCTGTTCACCGGCATCCTCCACAACCGGCTGGGCCGTGTTCTGGTGAAGGAAGCGGGCATTAAGGCAAACACGCCCATTTTCCAGCTGTATGACGATCAGCTGGAGGATGTCATCTCCCTGGTCAAGGGCTTTACCGTCACCCTGACGGAGCCCCTGGGCATGGACGCCGCCCAGGTCACCGCCGGCGGCATCGTCACAAGTGAATTTGACCCCATCACCATGGAAAGCAAGCTCGTCCCCGGCCTCTACGCCTGCGGCGAGGTGCTGGACGTGGACGGGGACTGCGGCGGCTACAACCTGCAGTGGGCCTGGAGTTCCGGGCGGCTGGCGGGAGCCTGCGCCAGCCGGTAATGACTATGTTTTGTATGCAGCATATCCGTCCTGCGGTGCGCAGTGATTATTCCAGAGTCGCAGAAATCTATGTATTTAGCAACCGTTTGGAATACTTCCCAATTTTCAAAAATACCGATTTTTCTTTTAACAAGCTGCAAGTATCCTCGTATGAGGAGACATTGGTTCAGCGAAAACACGAACATATCTATGTTTACGACGACGGAATCATAAAAGGTTTTATGATAGTAACAGGCGAGGAGATCCTGAAGCTGCATGTTGACTACTTCTTCCAAAACCAGAGCATCGGCAGTCGCCTTCTTGATTATTCCATCCGTAGATGCAAGGCAACATATCTTTGGACGCTGAAAAAGAACCAGCGGGCCATTCATTTCTACGGGCGTCACAATATGGAAATTACCGATATGATTCGTCCGGTCGACGAATCATCTGAACATTCAGAATTACTGGTAAAAATGGTAGTAAAGGATGACAAAAAATGATTATTGATTTCTTTCTCAGCCATCAACACGAGGATCTGCCGTTTGTTGCGTCATTGGCTGCAAAACTCGAGGAGCATGGTCTTAAATGCTGGTATGCACCCAGAAATGTCAACGGCAAATACGCCAGATCAATCGCCAACGGCATCAGTAATTGCAAGGTTTTTCTCCTGATTTTGAATCACAGATCTGCGGTCTCCGACGCTGTCTTAAACGAAGTGGAGCTTGCACATAACGTATCCAAAAGCAGCCCTTACGCAATTATTCAGCCAATTTGCACGGAGAATCTGAATTTGTACGATCCTGAATATCAGGAGATGCTCTACTACATTCAGAGAATGCATTTTATCCACGCCTGCGATGATACTGTTACAGATGCCATCGTCGACGAATTGCGCAGGAAGTACCCCCATCTGTTTGATTCCACCCAACAAAGGCACAGCAGCAAATATGTCGTTCAGCATATCGAGGATGAAAGACTTGCTTTGCAGAACGAGATCCTGAGGCGTTTTGATGACGATGTGTATCAAAGAGTCATGGGGCAATACTCAAATGCAAGGGTACTCGATGTAGGATGCGGTACCGGTGATATGCTGATCGGCAAGATAAGCTCCTTTCAGATTTCTGCTTTTCTGGGGATCGACAGAAGTAGCCGACAGATCGAGACTGCACGAGCGCATTATGGTGGGGATGCATACACCTTCTGCCAAATGGACGTGGAAGGAGAAGACTTTTCAGAGGAATTGCGCTTGCAGCTCGGTGCAATGGGGATTGACTCCTTCGATGTGATCAATATCTCTATGCTGCTCCTGCACCTGAACGACCCCATGAAGCTTCTGACCCGATTGTACAGTGTTTTGTCGGAGGATGGTATCATCATCATTCGGGATATCGATGATGGTCTCAATTTTGCTTATCCCGACCCCACCAATGCATTTGAGCGGATTTATCGGATGTGCGAGCATGATGAGCAATCGGGCAACAGGCGCAACGGCAGACAAATCTACACCGATCTGCATCATGCTGGCTATACCAAAATCAAACTTGAGCATCAGGGTCTGTCCTCCATCGGTATGACCTTAGAGGAACGGAACGCGTTCTTTAATATGTATTTCCCGTTTACACTGGAGAATGCGCAAATCATGCTGCAGAAATATCCATGGAATACCGATTACAAGGTTGACTACGAATGGTACAAAAAGCATTTTGATAACATACATGAAGACTTTTTGAAACCAGAGTTTATTTTTTCGCTGGGCTTTGTCAGCTATACAGCACAAAAATAAAATATGCACGAGGATACAATATGATCAGAATTCGAGACATCACCCTGCCGCCCCGGCACAATGTGAGCCAGCTCTCCTTTGAGGCGGCCCAGCTGCTGCGGGTCAGCAACTCCACCATCCGCAAGGTCAA
This sequence comes from Oscillospiraceae bacterium, assembly GCA_017409645.1. GTDB lineage: Bacteria > Bacillota > Clostridia > Oscillospirales > Oscillospiraceae > Faecousia. Next base: position 9,164 of record JAFQSI010000164.1, read on the forward strand.
GATCGTCCGGCGCTCCATCGACGCAAGAAAGAAGCCGGATGTGAAATACAACTACACCATCGATGTCCAGGTCAGCGGCAACGAGGAGAAGATCCTCCGCAATTCCCGATGCAAGAAGGCTTCCATCGCCCCCTGGACCAGCTACAAGGTCCGTCCCCTGAAGACCGTCCCCGAAAAGCGGCCCGTGGTCATCGGCTTCGGCCCCGCGGGTATGTTCGCGGCCCTGGTGCTGGCCATGGCGGGGGTACGGCCCATCGTTCTCGAGCGGGGCGAGGATGCAGAATCCCGCCACGAAAAGGTACAGCGCTTCTGGCAGACGGGAGAATTGGACCCCCGGTCCAATGTCCAGTTCGGTGAGGGCGGCGCGGGCACCTTCTCCGACGGCAAGCTGAACACCGGCGTCAACAATCCCCGGATTCCCTGGGTTTTGGACCAGTTCGTGCTGGCCGGTGCCGCGGAGGACATTCTGTATGACGCCAAGCCCCATGTGGGCACCGATGTGCTGCTGCACGTGGTCCAGCACATCCGAAACAAGATCATCTCTCTCGGCGGCGAGGTCCGCTTCAACGCCCAGGTCACCGGCCTTAAGACCGCAGACGGAAGGCTGACCGGCGTGGAGGTGGGCGACGAGGTCATCGGCTGCGACCGGTGCATCCTGGCCATCGGCCACAGCGCCCGGGACACCTTCCGGATGCTCCATGAAATGGGCATCCCCATGGAGCCGAAGGCCTTTTCCATGGGCGTGCGGATCGAGCATAAGCAGTCCTTGGTGGATCTGGCCCAGTACGGCCAGCTGTCCCCGGACCTGCCCCCCGCCGACTACAAGCTTGTCTCCCATCAGGAGGACGCCACCGTCTACACCTTCTGCATGTGCCCCGGCGGCTATGTGGTGGCCGCCGCGTCCGAGGAGGGCGGCGTGGTCACCAACGGCATGAGCTTCTCCGACCGCGCCGGTGAGAACGCCAATGCGGCGGTGCTGGTGACGGTCCAGCCGAAGGATTTCCCCTACTCCGGACCCCTGGGCGGCGTGCAGTGGCAGCGGGAGATCGAGGAAAAGGCCTATCAGCTCTCCGGCGGCTATCAGGCCCCCGCCCAGCGCTTCGGCGATTTCCTGGAGGGAAGGCCCAGCACCGGGGAAGGCACCGTGCGGCCCACCTACCTGCCCGGTGTCCACTGGTGCGACCTGCACGATTGCCTGCCGGCATTCATAACCGATAATCTGAAAAAGGGCATCCTGGACCTGGACAAGCGTCTGAAGGGCTTCGCCGATCCCGACGCCGTCCTGACCGGTCCCGAGACGAGAAGCTCCTCCCCGGTGCGTATCGTCAGAAGCGAGTCCGGTCAGTCCCACCTCACCGGACTCTACCCTGCCGGTGAGGGCGCAGGCTACGCCGGAGGCATCATGTCCGCCGCCGTGGACGGCATGGAGGCCGCCGAGGCCGTGCTGAAGGATCTCCTGGCATGATCCGGAAGACCATCGCGCTGCTGCTCTGCTGTTTGGTCCTTCTGGCTGTGCCGGTCCATGCATCGGAATGTGCCCACGAATACGTTGAAAGGCGGGAGGAGCCCGGCTGCGAAAACAGCGGATTGCTGTGGCAGGAGTGCATCCTCTGCGGACACAAGACCGGCTACACGCTCCTGGCCCCCGTCGGCCACAGCTTTGCTGACTGGTATGTGACGACGGCGCCGACCTGCACACGGGAGGGCGTCCAGGTCCGGGACTGCACGGTCTGCGGTGCCCGGGAGACAGCCTCCGTTCCCCCGTCGGGCCACGCCTACGGCGCGGAGGTGAAGCACCCCACCTGCACCGCAGGGGGCTATACCCGCTTCAACTGCCAGTTCTGCACCAGCTACTACATCGCAGATTATACCCAGCCCCTGGGCCACAGCTACAACATCATCCTGCTCCGGGAGCCCACCGACACGGCCAGAGGGCAGGTCCGCTTCACCTGCACCCGCTGCTCCGAGAGTCACGTCACGTACTATACTTTCCGGGACATCGACAGCGATGCCTATTATTTCACGCCCGTTCTCTGGGCACTGGATGCGGGCATCACCTCCGGCCTGGACGACACCCATTTCGGACCCGCCGCACTGTGCAGCCGGGCCCAGGTGGTGACCTTCCTCTGGCGCTCCGCCGGAAAGCCGGAGCCGGTGTCCGCCTGGAATCCCTTCCTGGATGTTCCGAAGGGCAGCTTCTGCGAAAAGGCGGTGCTGTGGGCCTACGAGACGGGGATCACAACGGGTACGGATGCGACGCATTTCTCCCCGAACGCTTCCTGCAACCGGGCCGAGGTAGTCACCTTCCTCCACCGGTTCCGGGGCTGTCCGGAGCCGGAGGAGGGCACCGGCTTCCCGGATGTCCCCGCCGGGAGCTTTTGCCACAAGGCCGTCCTCTGGGCCGCCCAGGAAGGCATCACCCTGGGCATGGACGACGGGACATTTCGCCCGACGCTCTCCTGCAATCGGGCCCAGATCGTTACATTTCTATACCGGGATAACATGAATCCCTGACAGGAGGTTATTTCCATGACCGAACGCGACCTGCTCCACACCGGAGAGATCTATTTCCCCAATGACCCGAGCATCATGGCCGACCAGATCAAATATCTCGACCGGCTCTATGATTTCAACCAGACCCGTCCCACGGAGCTTGGGAAGCGGGCGAAGCTGCTGAAAAAGATGTTCGCCGAGATCGGCGAGAACTGCTACATCGAGCCGCCCCTGCACACCAACATGGGCGGACACCATGTCCACTTCGGCAGCAACATCTACGCCAATTTCGGCCTGACGCTGGTGGATGATACCCACATCTATGTGGGTGACTATACCATGTTCGGCCCTCACGTCACCGTGGCAACCGCGGGGCACCCCATCGAGCCTGGCCTGCGGGAGCGGGGATTGCAGTACAATATGCCCGTGCGCATCGGACGCAACTGCTGGATCGGCGCGGGGGCGATGATCATGCCCGGCGTCACCATCGGCGACAACACCGTCATCGGCGCAGGCAGCGTGGTGACCAGGGACATCCCCGCCAATGTGGTCGCCGTGGGCAACCCCTGCCGGGTCCTCCGGGAAATTGGCGAGCATGACCGGACCTACTACTATAAGGACCGGAAGATCGACTGGGAGAAGGTATGATGAAGCTCCGCGAACTGGACCGTTCCCCCCGGGCGTGGGACATCACCTGTCTCGTCATCTCCATGCTGATGCTGGCGCTGAACATCCTGACCCCCTACATCTGTGATGACTACACCTATCGGCTGAATTTTGCCACCGGGGAGCCCCTCCGGTCCTTCGGCGAGATCTTCGGGTCCATGTATGCCCACAGCTTCTCGATGAACGGGCGTCTGATCTCCCACGGTCTGGCCCAGGTGTTCATGCTGCTGTCCCCCGGCGTTTTCGATGTGGTCAATACCGCCGTGTTCGTCGGGACCCTGTGGCTGATGCACCGGCTCTGCGGCAGCGAAAGCGCCCTGCTGCTGGCGTGCAGCTTCTGTCTGCTGTGGCTGCTCATGCCCGTATTCGGACAGGTGGCGCTGTGGCAGGTGGGTGCCGTGAACTATTTCTGGTCCCTGGGTGCCCTGCTGCTGTACATCGCACCGGAGCTGGTGCGGTTTCTGGAGGGACGGGTGCTGCTGTGGAGAAAATGGCCCCTGGCTGCCTTCTGCGTGTATAGCTTTTTCTTCGGCTGGTACAATGAAATCGCGTCCTTTGTGGGCATCTGCATGGTCCCCTGCCTGATCCTGCTGGGGCGGTGGCTGAACAATGCCAAGATCCGGCTCCACCGGCTGCTTCCCGTCCTCTTCGCGGTGCTGGGCTATGCCGTCATGCTCTCCATGCCCGCCCAGGCCGCCAACAAGAGCGGCGGTCTGACTGCCGCGCTGCTGCTCCGGCGCTTTGTCGTCTGCTCCGGCATGCTGGTAAAGTACCTGCTTCCCCTGCTGATCCCCCTGGCGCTGATCTTATTTTTCAAATTCGATTCCCTGCCCCGTAAGAAGCTCATCCTCTCCGGGCTGTTTGCCCTGGCGGGGGTCTGCGCCAATTACATGCCCCTGGCGGCCAGCTATTATCCCGAGCGGTGCCTGTGTACCCCGGTGCTGCTGCTGATCATGGCGCTGCTTTTCCCCCTTTCGGAGTTTGCGAAGCGGGAATACCGCATGAACTTCTGCCTGGCCTGCGCGGTGGTCATCTGTCTGACAGTGCCGTTTATCCTGACGGGCTGCGCTGACATCGTCTCCTGCCACCGGCAGCATGCGCAGCGGGAGCAGACCATCGCCGCCGCTGTGGAAGCGGGCGAAGGGGACGTCACCGCAAATGTGGTGATCCCGCAAACCCCCTGGAGCGGCTACTGGGGCGTCCGGGACCTGACCGACGACCCGGATACCTGGCCCAACCACGACATGGCCCGTTACTATGGGCTGGATTCCCTCATCGGAGAATAACCGACACCCGGCGGAGCTTCCGCCGGGTGTTTTTGTGGATTCCTCCAAAAAACACATCCACCGGCGAAGCCGGTGGTTGTCATTTAGGGGTATAACCCCTTATTCCTCGCATAACGCGTCAACGCGTAAGTACGATGTCACTCGCGTAGGGTTACG
>JAFQSI010000165.1 GCA_017409645.1 Oscillospiraceae bacterium
GAAAAAATCGTAATTTGCCATTGGATCACCTCCTCAGAACTGGTTCCAGGGGAATGCATCGGGCACAGGAGCGGTGAAGGTCAGCTCCTGGCCGGTCTTTGGGTGCCGGAACCGGAGCAGACTGGACCAGAGGGCGATCTCACAGTCGTCCTCGTGAAGGCTGTACTTCCGGTCGCCCACCAGGGGCAGGTCCCGGGAGGAGAACTGGCAGCGGATCTGGTGGGTGCGGCCGGTGACCAGCTCGATGCGGACCCTGGACAGGTCGGCTGTCTGGGCCAGGACCTCATAATGGAGGATGGCCTCCTGGACATCCTTTCCCGTCTCCCGGACCACATAGGTCCGGCGCTCGGGCTTGCTGCGCCAGAGCAGATCCCGCAGGGTGCCCCGGGGCGCGGCAGGGATGCCGTGGAGGACTGCCTGGTATTCCTTATGGAAAATGCTGTCGCGGATCTGCTGGCTCAGGTCCGAGGCGGCCCGCCTGGTCCGGGCCAGGACCATCAGCCCGGACACCACCCGGTCCAGCCGATGGACGGTGCGGATATTGGGATCGGACAGCGCAGCCCGGCACAGGTCCGGCACGCCGCCGGGCTCGTCGGTGGATAGGACCCGGGGCGGCTTGATGCAGACGAGCAGCTGCGGGTCGTTGTATAGGATCTGAAAATCGACCATGGAACGTTACCTCTGAAGCAGATTTAGAATAGTGTACCACAGGTTGATTGTCTTTTCAATGGGTTGCTATTTGCTGAAAATCTGCTATAATGATTGTATCATTTCGATTAACTGCGAGGCAAATACTATGGTTCATATCATCACCGATTCTGCGGCGGACCTTCAGCCGCAGGAATATGAGAAGCTTGGCGTGACCTGTATCCCCCTGCGGGTGGCCTTTGGCGACCGGGAATATCAGGAAAATGTGGATCTGGGCAAGGAGCAGTTCTATGAGCTGCTGCTGGGCAGCGGGGAGTTCCCCAAGACCTCCCAGGCCTCACCGCAGCTGCTGGCGGACCTGTTTGAAAACGCCAAAAGCAACGGTGACGAGGCGATCTACATCACCCTGTCCTCCTCCCTGAGCGGTACCTACCAGACGGCTCTGATGGTGCGCGAGGATGCGGAGTATGAGGGCGCATATGTGTTTGACAGCCGCAATGCCACCGGCGGACAGCGGATGCTGGTGGAGTATGCCTGCCGTCTGCGGGACGAGGGGAAAAATGCCGCTGAAATCGTGGCCGGTCTGGAATCCATCCGGGACCGGATCGAGCTGTATGCCGTGGTCAACACCCTCGAGTACCTCCACAAGGGCGGCCGCATCTCCCACGCGGTCTATACCCTGGGAAATCTGGCCCAGATCAAGCCAATCATCTCCGTGGACACCGAGGGCCGTGTGGCGCTGCCCGGCAAGGTCATGGGTATGCGCAAGGGTATGGACTTCCTGGGCAAGCGGCTCGCCGCCCGGAAGCCCGACGGGGCGCATCCTTTGTACGTGATGTACACCAACAACCGTTCCATAGCCGAGACATTGGCCCAGCGGCTGGAGGCGAATGGCTGGAAGCACGACGGGATCATCCAGGTGGGTGCGGCCATCGGCGCCCATGTGGGCCCCGACGCCTGCGGCATCGTATACGTGGGAGAATGATCTGACCAATGATAATGGATTGCCCCGGAGCTAAAATGCTCCGGGGTTTCAGTATTCCCCAAAAATCCCTTGCCTCTCCCTATGGGAGAGGTGGCCCGCGTCAGCGGGACGGAGAGGGTACTGGATTTTCTTGGAAAATCCAGAACTATCGAATATTTGCTTTGCAAATATTCGATAAACCCTCTCAGTCATGCTTGCGCATGACAGCTCTCCCAAAGGGAGAGCCAAGGCGCTTCGCACAGATTGGGTTTCTCTTGACTAATCGGCGGTCCGTCTGGTATACTGGGCGAAAACTTTCTGGAGGAGATGCTATGACAAAGCTGCTTCTGCGGCTGTTCGTGAAGGAACCGGATACCCCGGACGGCCGGGCCAGGGTGGGGTCCCTGGCCGGTACGGTGGGGATCCTCTGCAATCTGCTTTTATTTCTCGGCAAGGTGACCGCAGGTCTGCTCAGCGGCTCCGTGGCCATCGCCGCCGACGGCTGGAACAATCTGACCGACGCTGCGTCCTCCATCGTGACGCTGCTGGGCTTCCGGTTCTCCCGGAAGCCCGCCGACGCCCATCACCCCTTCGGCCACGCCCGGGCGGAGTACCTGTCGGGGCTGTGCGTGGCGGTACTGATCCTGTTTATCGGCACGGAGCTGGCCAGGGGGTCTGTGGATAAGATCCTGGAGCCCAAGTCGGTGGAATTCACCGCGGTGACCTTCGGCGTACTCGCAGCATCCATCGCGGTGAAGCTGTGGATGTCCCTGTTCGTGGGGAAACTGAGCAGGCTCATCGATTCGAAGGCCCTGGCCGCCACCTCGGTGGACAGCCGCAACGATGTCATCGCCACCTCTGCGGTGCTTCTGAGCTGTCTGGTCGGCCATTTCTTCCGGCTCCGCATCGACGGCTGGACCGGACTGGCGGTGGCGGTGTTCATCCTCCACTCCGGCTACGTCATTGCCCGGGAGACGGTGTCCATATTGCTGGGAGAGCAGGCGGACCGGGAGCTTGTGGAGAAGCTGCAGTCTCTGGTCCTTCGGCACGAGGGGATCCTGGGCATCCACGATCTGCTGATCCACGACTACGGCCCCGGACGATGCTTTGCTTCGGCCCATGTGGAGCTGAGCGCCGAGGAGGACCCGCTGGTCTGCCACGAGATCATCGATCATCTGGAGTGCGACGCCCTGGAGGAGCTGAATGTCCGTCTGGTGATCCATTTTGACCCGGTGGCGGTCAACGACGCCGAATGGGAGCGGCTTCATTCGGTGGTGGAGCAGATCGTCGCGGAGATCGATCCGCAGCTGTCGGTCCACTCCTTCCGGCTGGTCCGGACCCAGAGCGTCCCGCGACTGGTCTTCGATGTTTCGATCCCCTACGGCATGACCGGACAGGAGCCTCAGCTCCGGGACAGGATCACAGACGCCCTGGAGCAGCGGGGCGAGCGCTGCCGTACGGTGGTCCGTTTTGATGGAATTGGATAAGACAGCAGCCCACCGATCCGGTGGGCTGCTGGTTTTTTTACTTTTCCTTGTAATAGAGCATGCAGTGGCAGAATCCCTCGAAATCCGGATCGGCGATCTGATCCCGGAATTCCCGGCAGATGCACTTGTTTTCGGGGGTCTTCTGCAGGCGGCAGGGGCAGTAGCCGTCCTTGGCTTTCAGGCCCTCCTGGATCATTTTGACGACCTCTGCGTCGGGGTTCAGCTTGACTTTGGGCATGGTAGGTTCCTCCTTACCAGATGATTTCGGGATGGTCGCGCATGGGCAGGGTTTCGATGATCTCGTTGGCGATGGCCATGAAGCGGTCGTAGTCGGTGGATTTGCGCATTTCCTTCCAGAGCTTCTCGCTGCCCTCGAAAAGGCCGATGAGGTAGTGCCAGTTGTCCTTCATCCGGTAGATGGCGTTGCGCTTGCTTTCGAAGACCCGGCAGTAGGTGTCGCTCAGCTCGTTGAGGAAGGCTTTGAGGGTATCCCGGTCGGTGCCGCCCGCGAGCATGCCGGGGTCCGCCACCAGGCCTCTGCCGATCATGACGGACTCGACTGCGGGGAACTGGGCCGCGATGGATTCTGCATCTGCGATGGAAGTGACATTGCCGTTGTAGCAGACGGGGAAGGGCGAGCCCTCCACCGCCCTGGCGAAGGCGGCCATGTCGCAGTCGCCCTTGTAAAAGGCCTTGCGGATCCGCGGGTGGACGGTCAGCTCCTTCACGGGGTAATCCCGGTAGATCTCCAGGATCTTCTCCCAGTTTTCGGAGTCATTGACGCCGATCCGGGTCTTCAGGGACACGGGCAGGACGGCCTTTGCGTAGATGGCATCCAGAAAGGCGTCCAGCGCGAAGATATCGGACAGCATGCCGCTGCCCTTGCCCTTGCTGACCACGGTGCCGGAGGGGCAGCCGAGATTGATGTTGACCTCGTCATAGCCCTGATCGGCGCAGACCCCGATGGCCCAGAGCATATCCTCCACATTTTTGCCCAGCAGCTGGGGGACAGCGACAAAATCCACGCTGTCAGCCCTGGGCAGCTCCCGGGCTTCCCGGTGGGTCAGCGTCCGGTGGATGGTGGGGGAGAGGAAGGGCATGAAATATCTGTCCACGCCGGGGAAATATTTTGCATGGAGACGCCGGAAGGTGGCGTCGGTGATGCCCTCCATGGGGGCGTAATAGTATCGCATCAAACCTGAAGATATCCTTTCAGAACGAGAAGGGTGTTGGTTACGCCGTCAATGTGGCTGCGCTCGTAGCCGTGGCTGGCGAAGACGCCGGAGCCGATGAGCCCGTGGCGGATGTCTGCGCCGGCCTTGAGGGTGTCATCCACGTCGGAACCGTAGTGGGGGTAGACGTCCACGGCGTAGCTGGCGCCCTCGCGCTTGGCGGCGGCGATGAGCTTGCCCACCACGTCGTAGTTGTAGGGGCCCCGGGAGTCCTTGACGCAGATGGAGCAGTCATGCTCCGTACACTGGCAGCCGTCGCCCACGCAGCCCATGTCCACGGAGATGGCTTCGGAAAGTCCGCCGGGAACGGATGCGCAGGCACCGTGGCCCACCTCCTCATAGACGGTAACATGGACCCACATGTGCCGGGGGAGGGTGATCTCCCTGTCCTTCAGGTATTTTGCAAAGGCCAGCAGGATGCCGACGCTGAGCTTGTCATCCAGGAACCGGCTTTTCAGGTAGCCGCTTTTGGTCCGGCGGGTCCGGGGGTCAAAGCAGACGATGTCGCCAACCTCGATGCCCAGCTTTCTCGCGTCGGCTTCGGAGTGGATCTCCTCGTCCAGGACCACCTCGGTGGTGTCCCAGCTGCGGCGGGCGGTGTGGTAGTCGTCATTGACATGGACGCTGGGGTTGTGGAGGTACAGTGTGCCCTCGTAAATGCGTCCGTCCCGGGTGTACAGGCGGATATTTTCGCATTCGCCGTTGTTGGGCTCCATGCCGCCCAGGCCCGTCAGCTTCAGGCGGCCGTCGGGCTTGATTCTCGCCACCATGCCGCCCAGGGTGTCCGTGTGGGCGCAGAGCATCAGGCCGTCCTCACCGTCAGGGCCGCCCAGGTCGACGATGACGCCGCCCTTGTTGGTGATGCGGGCGTCATAGCCCAGATCGGAAAAGGCCCGCTGTACCCAGACGGCGGCGTTTTTCGTGAAGCCCGTGGGGGAGTCGATGGCAAGCAGCTCAGCGGCGCGCTCCCAGGCATAGTCTGCATAGGTTCTCATGTTTCAACCTCCAAACAGGGAATAATACCATACGGCGAAGATCTCCCGCAGGTAGTAATTGGTCCGCAGGACCGGATAGGATGTATGGGCGGGCACCAGCATGGGCTCCAGCCCCAGGCTCCCGGCGAGAATCCCCGCCCGGTGCAGGTGGTATTCGCTGGATACGATGGCGACGGAGGCGCCCGGCTCGATGAATTCCATGGAAAAGCGCAGGTTCTCCAGTGTGGTGGAGGCGTTCTCCTCCCGCAGGATCCGGTCGGGGGAAATGCCCATGGCGGTCAGCTCCCGGTACATGCACATCGCTTCGGTGATGTCCTCGCCGCTGCCCTGGCCGCCGGAGACGATAGCAACGGCGTCGGGATAGGTGAGCAGATAACCGTAAGCGGCGTCGATCCGCTCCCGCAGCGACAGGGAGGGCCGGGTGCCATGAACGCCTGCACCCAGGACGATCAGGTAGTCGGCCTCCGGGTCAGGTGTCCCCTCCGCAGACCGGGCGATGACGCCGCCGGTGATGGACATGGCCACGAAGCCGAGAAGCAGCAGGGCCGTCAGCACCCGACGGAGAAAATCGTGGGTCAGAAAGTGGTAGACGGGCACCAGCGCCGCCAGCAAAAGCAGGAGCAGCCCGCTGAAGCGGTAGCCCACCAGGCAGAAGCTCAGGAACAGTCCCGCAGCGGCCAGCAGACCGCACAGGACCCATTTTGCGTTGTTTCGTTTCATTGTGACTCCTTTCTGCCGTGACGCCGATATTGTAGCACAAAGGTCGGAAAAAGTAAATGCCGCCCGTGGGCGGCATTTTTTGCGGTCAGCTGAACAGATACCCGTAAAGGGCGAAGATTTCCCGGAGGAACCAGGGGGCCAGCAGGGAGAGCGGCTCCGTTTTGGCGGGGATCAGGGAGGGGATGAACCCGGCATCCCTGGCGATCAGTCCAGCCCGATAGAGGTGAAAATCACTGGAGAGGATGTCCACATCGTTGGTGTCCAGCATGGCGCGGACATTCCGGAGATTCTCCACCGTGCTGGTGGCCCGATCCTCCATGGTGATTCTCGCCGGGTCAATTCCAGCGGCAGTCAGATAATTGTACATACACTGGGCCTCGGAGAGGTTTTCCGCATCGCCCTTGCCGCCGGTGACGATGCAGTTCGCCTTGGGATAGGTGTTCAAATAGTCCAGGGCGGCATCCAGCCGCTGCTTCAGCAGGGGAGACGGCTCCGTGCCGTTGACGGTGGTGCCCAGGACGATCAGGACCTCGCCGCCCGGCTCGCCGGTGCCGTCCATACCGCCGGCGATCAGTACGGCGGGGACCAGGAGCAGGACCAGGACCAGGGCCAGCAGGCCGCAGAGGACGCGAAGAATGGTCTTTTTCATAGGATCAGACCCGTTCGAATTCGTAATTCTCAAATTTCAGCTTGTCGCCCACGTCCACGCCGAAGGGCAGCAGGGCGATGGCGACCTCGGAGACGACGCCGGTGTCGGCGTATTTGACATAGGCGTAGTCGCCGCGGATGTCGATAACAGTGCAGAGCATAGCAAACCTCCGGTTTCTAATTGAGAATTGATAATGGAAAATTGAAAATTAGGGGTGTTAATTTTACATTTTCAATTATCAATTTATAGGTAATTGGAGAAATCCGCCCCCAGCTTGCGCCGGGGGCGGACGGGGTTAGGTTAAGTCAGGGGAGCAGACTCAGGATCAGTCCTTGTACAGCTCGACCAGCTTCTGCAGGTGGTTGAAGCGCTCGATGGCAGCGGCCTCGTTCTTGGCGAACAGGTCAGCAGCACGCTCGGGCATAGCCATCTTCAGACGGGAGTAACGGGCCTCGTTGGCCAGGAACTCCTGGTAGCCGCCCTTGGGAGCCTTGGAGTCCAGAGTGAACTTGCCGGTCTCCTTGCTGGGATCGAAGCGGAACAGGTTCCAGTAGCCGCACTCGACAGCCTTCTTCATCTCAGCCTGGCAGTTCATCATGCC
>JAFQSI010000166.1 GCA_017409645.1 Oscillospiraceae bacterium
CTATGTGGTGACGTTCCTGTACCGGGCCCTGGGCGAGCCTGAGGTCAGCACCACCGAGTGCATTTTCGACGATGTGGTCGATCCTGAGGTCTACTACTACACTCCCGTCGTGTGGGCAGTGGAGAACGGCATCACCAAGGGTGTGGATACCTACACCTTCGGCGTCGATGAGATCTGCACCCGCGCTCAGATCGTCACCTTCCTGTACCGCGCCTACAATTAAGAATATGCAGAATGTATCATACATGATGCAGAAGTAAGTCCATAACCCAACGCAGGCCCGCCGCAAGGCGGGCCTGTTTTCTCATTACTAGGGAAGGAAGGAGGGCTCATGCCGCGCTGGAGGGCATGGACCGGACACAGAAAATGCCCCCCGGCGTGAGCCGGGGGGCGGGTTGCTTATGGATTATTCGGCGTAGGTGCGGTACAGGAAGGTAACGACCTGACCACGGGTGCAGATGTTGTCAATACCGAAGGTATCATTATCGATGCCCTTGGTGATGCCCTCATTCACAGCCCACAGGACGGCGTCGAAGTAGTAGGCACCGTACACCAGGTCGGTGAAGGGGTTGTTGCGGGATTCCAGCTCGGGCTGGCCGTAGGAGCGGTACAGGATGGTGACCACCTGGGCACGGTTGCACTCGACACTGGGACCGAAGTGGGTGGCGTCGATGCCCTTGACGATGCCCTTCTCATAGGCCCACAGGACGGGCTTGTAGAAGTAGTTGCTCTTCTTCACATCGGAGAAGGGGTTCTTGGTGATGGTGGGCTCGGGGGAACCGGCGGCACGCCACAGGAAGGTGACGATCTGGGCGCGGTTACATGCGACCTCGGGACCAAAGTGGGTGGGATCGATACCCTTGGTGATGCCGTTGTCAACGGCCCACAGGACGGGCTCGCAGCAGTAGCTGTCGGCGGGAACGTCCACAAAGGGATTCTCGCGCTTCTCATCGCAGCGGGTGCAGCCCATGCCGTCCCAGTCGTGGCCCAGAGCGGGAGTCTTGTCGGCAACATGGCTCTCGCCGCACTCGCAGGTGTAGGTGGTGTAGCCTTCCTCGGTGCAGGTGGGAGCGGTGACGACGGCGGTGTAGCTATGCTTGTGACCCTCGAAGAAGCGGATGATCTCAGTGATGTTGGGAACGGAATCGGTATCCCACTCGATCTTCAGAGCCAGATTCAGGTCGTTCTCACAGACCAGCTTCACCAGGGACTTGTCCAGGGTGCCCATGTCGATCCACTCGCGCTTGCCGTCGTTCTCGGCAAAGACGTAGACCTTGGCGCCGCTGGCGGACTTGGAGACGATGTTGATCCGGTTGTTGGTCAGGTTGTCGGAGAAGGTGTAGACCATGGAGCCGGCCACGGTGGTGTCGGGCTTCCAGGAGGTGGTCAGATCGCCGTCGACCATGTTCTGGGGAGGATAGCCCTGGACCTCGATGTGGCTGACCTCGAAGGCCAGATCGCTGTTGACGGAGACGTACTCGCCGTCGTTGATCTCGATCTCGTTGAACAGAACGGCGCGCTCATTGTTGGGAGCGGTCATGATGACGCGGATGTAGCGGGCGGCCTGAGCCTCGTCCAGCTCGCCCTCGATGGAGACGAAGTTGGGGTAGGAGGAGGTGGCCTGGGCGTAGCCGGCGTCGGAGTTGATGCAGGAGACGGAGGCTTCGCCGGTGTTCTCCACGCCGTCACCGATGGTCAGAACGGTGGTCCAGTTCTCGAGGTCGGCAGAGATCTGCATCTCGGCGTCGCGGATGTAGTTCACGGCGTTGTCGGAGCAGTAGATCTCCAGCTTGTAGATATCACGAGCCTGGCCCAGGTCATAGATGAAGTACTGGCCGGTGGTGACGAAATCGCCGAACTCGGTGGTGGTGCCCACATCGCCGTCGAAGGCGGCGCCGTTGTCACGGCTGTCCTCGGCAACGCCCCAGGAACTGTTGACGCCGATGTTGGACTCCAGCAGGTAAGGACCGCTGTAAACGCTGGCGGTGACGGTGAAGGTGGTGATGTTGGCAGCAACGTCGGCATCGGTCAGGTTGATGAGACGGACATAGCGGGCATTCTCGTCGACCTCGCCGGCCTCGACATTGACCCAGTCCACATTGTTGACGGACACCTGCAGGGTCAGCTCGCCCTGGTCGGCCACGGTGATGGTATCCAGATCCTTGATCCGGCGCAGGTCGTAGCCGACATAATCGCCGGGAGCGAAGGTGGCCTCGCCGCCGTTGAGCAGCTCGGCGGTGGTGTTGCCGACGCGGGTCTTCCAGGCGGAGGCAGTCTCGTTGTTGGTGTTGATGGTGGTGGCAGCGGCCTCGGTGACAGCGATCTCATGGATCTTGATCCAGACGCTGGTGGAGGCGTTGTTGTAGAAGCGGATGTAGCGGGCCTCGATGCCGTCGCCGGACAGGTCGGCAGTCAGGACGGTGTCGGTATAGCGCTTGTAGTCGGTCCAGGTCTCGCCGTCCATGGAGTACTGCAGGGTGTAGTCGGAGAAGTGGTCGCCGCTGTTCTGGGTGAAGGTGACGGTGCCGACCATGACGGAGCGGCCCAGGTCAACGCCGATGTACTGGCCCACGCGGCCATAGTCGTTGTACCACAGATAGGTGCTGGTATTGCCGTCCACGACTCTGGAGAGGTTGCCCTCGTAGTAGCCGGGGACATTGCCCTCGAAGGCGGTCAGACCGGTGACGGGGCCGCCGGGGGTACCGCTGCCGGAGCCGCCGCCGGCCATGCTGCCGGTGGGATCGACGATGTCCTTGACATACTCAGCCAGATAGGCATCCAGGGCCTTCATGAAGGGAACGATGAAGCGGTAGCCGGACTCGGCGTACTCATAGTGATCCAGGTACCACAGGGGGTGGTTCTTGGAGGACTCAAAGGCAGACTGACCGGTGGCGTAATTGCCCCAGATCACATCGTCGCCCTCGTCGCCCAGGATGGCGCTCAGGGCATCCAGGTAGGACAGGATGGCCAGGGTCTGGTCGTCCCAGTTGCCCAGCCAGGGCTCGATCTGGGTGGCAATGGCGGTGTTGCCCTGCTCCCGGTAGATCTTGGCCGCGTTCTGCAGGATGGTGAACTCCTCGACCAGGCTGTCGATGTCTTCCTGGGTGTAGGTGCCGGCGGTGAGCTTGGTCTGGAAGGCGCTCAGCTCGCTTCTGAGGACCACGGACTCCTCCAGGACGTTGGGGTTGTCCTCGAAGCGGGTCTGGTCGATCATATGCTTGGACAGCTCACGCAGAGCGTTGGAAGCATCGTTGGGGACCACGGAGTTGTGGTCGACGCAGGCGAAGGCAGTATCCCAGGCGGCGTCGGCCTCGGCCTCAGTCTCCCACATGTTCCAGGTGTAGCAGGCGTTGCCGAAGATGGCGACCTTGCTGGGCTCGGACTGCTGCATGGGGTTCAGGACGATGCCCTCGACCTTGTTGGGGTCGACGCCGGGCTGCAGGAAGTCGGCGTAGCCGCCCATGATCAGGTGGTTCTTGGAGTTGTCGGTGCAGGGCCAGTTGATCCACAGGTAGGCGCCGCGGCCGACATTGTTATAGAAGGTGTTGGTGAAGCTGGGGGAGCAGAAGCCCCAGACCTGACCGCCGGTCATGACGATCTGGATGTTCTCGGGGAAGTTGCGGTAGTAGGACTGGCCGAAGTACATGTACTCCTGGGTGACAAAGGGCAGCAGGAGCTTCAGGTCGGAATACTCTTCCTGCGCCCGCAGTTCCTGGATCCAGGCGGTCATGTCGGTCAGCATCCGGGTGTAATGGGTGCCGCCCTGGTTGCCGGCGTCGTCGGCCAGAATGGCGATCTGCCGGACACCGGCATCGATGACCTGCTTGAACTTGGCCTTCATGACAGCCATGCTCTCGTCATAATTGGAATCGGTGATGGGGTTGTGCATGTAAGGATGCAGAGCGAAGACGAAGCGGCACTTGGAGGCGTTGCCGGCCTCGGCCAGGGGACGGATCAGAGTCTCGATCTCCTCCTCGGTGTACAGCTCTCTCCACTTGGCGTTGTGCTTGGGATCATCCTTGGGGGCGTAGAAGTAGGAGTTCAGCTTGTAGTAGCCGCCCCAGGTCATCAGGTTGGCGCGATCCTCAACGGACCAGGGGTTGCCGTAGTAGCCCTCGATGAAGCCGCGGGAGGCAACGTCTGCGTAGTCGTTGATGGTCAGATTGCGCAGAGACTTGCCGGTCAGCTGACCGAAGATCTGGTACAGGGTGGTCAGACCGTAGAAGGCGGAGTCGGTATCCTTGCCCAGGACCACGATCTCACCGTTGTTGACGGCCACGAAGTTGGCGTCGGTCTTTTCGAACAGGGTGGTGTCCACGGTGTAGTTTGCCAGGATGTACTGCTCGGCAGCATCGCCGGAGCCGTAGATGGCAACGTAGACGTCGGTGTCGCCGGACTCGGTGACGGCCAGGTCCAGCAGAGCGGCCGTCTCTTCCAGACGGGCCACGGTGTACTCGTCGATGCCCTCGCCGTAGACGGCGTGGATGTCGGTCAGCTCAAAGGAGCCTTCACCGTACTCGACGGAGTGGGGGGTGGGGTAGAGGGTGTAGACGGTTTCCTCCTCCACCGCAGCGGCGCTCATCGGCAGCATGCCGCCGACCATCACCAGGCAAAGCAGCATGGCGATGAGCTTTTTAGTGATTTTTCCCATGTTTGTTCTCCTCTCGAATGGATTTGACGTTTCGGTTGATCCGATGGTGTGAAATCTTCCCTCCTTTGCTGTGTCAGAAACCCTGCCGGATATGGCTGATCAAGCTGTCTCGCGGCCCGTTCTGGTATTGACAAAATTATACAACACCGGGAGCATAAAATCAATGAAATACAGCGGAATAACCAATTCTTTTTTTGCTTAAGAAATACCAAAA
>JAFQSI010000167.1 GCA_017409645.1 Oscillospiraceae bacterium
CCCTTGGTGATGCCGTTCTCCACTGCCCACACGACGGGAGTGTAGTAGTAGACCTCAGGATCGACCACATCGTCGAAAATGCACTCGGTGGTGCTGACCTCAGGCTCGCCCAGGGCCCGGTACAGGAACGTCACCACATAGGCGCGGCTGCACTTCAGCGTGGAACCGAAGTGGGTCGCGTCGATGCCCTTCGTGATGCCATTTTCCAGTGCCCACATCACGGCCTCGTAGTAATAGTCCTCTTCCTTCACGTCCACGAAGGGATTCTCCGTGATCGTGGGCTCGGGGGAGCCGGCTGCACGCCACAGGAAGGTGACCACCTGGGCACGGATGCAATCCATGCCGGGGGCGAAATGGGTGTCGTCAATGCCCTTGGTGATGCCATTTTCCAGAGCCCACATCACGGGATCATAGAAGTAGATGTCCTCGGGAACGTCCACGAAGGGATTCACAGCGGGACCATCCTGGATCTCGTCACAGCGGGAGCAGCTGCCGTCCTCCTGCCAGTTGTGGCCCAAGGCGGGCGTCTTGTCGGCAACATAGCTGTCACCGCACTCGCAGGTGTAGGTGGTGTAGCCTTCCTCGGTGCAGGTGGGCTCAGTGACCACGGCCTGGTAGTCATGCTCGTGGGCTGCAGCCTTCACGCCGGTCAGGCGGATCTCAGCCGCAGATGCGAAGACATAGGAGTTGTCGGTCATGGCATTGACCGCTACCAGCCGGACGTATTTGGCCTGGACTCCGTCGAAGCTGACCGTCTTCCAGCTGCTGTTGCCTGCCCAGGTGCCGGTGGCAACGGACTCGAAATTCACGCCGTCGTCACTGACCAGGATCTGATACTCCGTGATGTTGCCGTTGGAGCCATTCTGGCGGGGCTGATAGCGCAGGCCGTCGACCACATAGTCCTCGCTCAGCTCGAACTGGATCCAGTGGTTTGCGCGGCTGGTGCCGTACCAGTTGGTGTGCCAGATGGTGCTGGGATCGCCGTCGAGGACCAGGTTGGCGGGACCCTCGGTGGCCTCGTAGCCGGTCTGCCAGTCACCGGCAGTGGCGGTCAGGACCTCCACGGGGATGTCGCGGGAAGCATCGGCAGGATCGGCGGTCTTGACCACCTTCACGTTGTCGATAACTGCGTTGATGGAATTCGTCTCAGAGCCGATGCGCTCCAGGGGCAGGGCGAAGGTGGAGTGGGTGATGCCGGTCTTCTTCTCCACGCCGTTGTGGACGAACTTACCGGTGGCAGTGCCAACCAGTTCGCCATTGACATACAGAGAGGTGGTCTGCTGCTCGGCCACGATCTCGATGTGGGTGGTGCCCACGGGCAGGGTGTAGCCGAAGGAATAGTCGTGCAGCTCGCGGGTGAAGCCCAGAGTGCCGTCGTCCATGATGCGGATGTCGTGGGTGTAGTACTCAGGGGTCGTCTCGAAGAGGATGTCGCCGGGCTCGGCAGCCTCGGTCAGGGTGATGTCGAAGGACAGGGCGTTGCCGTTGCCGATCTTCTTGACGGGGCTGGTAACGTAGCTGCTGCCGCCGTTCAGGGTCAGAGCGCCGTTCTCCACAGCGGCGGTACCGGCGGTCAGATCATAGCCGTTGCCGGAGCCGTCGGCCAGACCGTCGAAGTCATAGCTGACGCGGGTGTCGCCCTTGGACTCGATCTGGAAGTAGGGGTTGGTGTTGGGGGCAATGCCGACGGTCTTGGACAGCTCGGTCAGAGCAGCGGCGGAGCCCTTCTCCTGGCCGGTGGCGGCCCAGGTCTTCTCTGCGTACAGGGGCAGGGCGTCAAAGAAGCGGGTGAAGATGTCGGACTCGGTCAGGCCGCTGGAGCGCTTGTCGATGTTGTCGTTCCAGATGGCGAAAGCTGCACCCAGGACCCGGTCATCGCCGGAGGGCAGGGTGATGCTGCCGACCTGGTTGGGCTTGAAGCTGGAGAAGACACTGTTCAGGTTCAGGTAGTCGCCGTAGGCGCCGCGGTTGCCGTTGCCGTTGGGGACCATGTAGCCGTAGGTGTCGATGGTGTTGATCAGACCGAAGCCCATATCGAACATATCCTGGTAGTTGGCCCAGCCGGCGCTCCAGATGTTCATCTGGACGCCCTCAATGGCCTCGGGGATGATCTTGGTCTGGTTGTTGTCATTCATCTGGGTCAGGGAGCCCCAGATACGGACGGTGTTGGTCTGCTTGATGTAGGGAACCATCTCGTTGAAGTACTGGCGGTACAGCGTGCCGCTCAGGTAGTACTCGTCAGCGCCGATGTGGACGATGGTATCCTCGTCGAAGGTAGCGGGGACGGTGTCGGTAGCCTTGGTGTAGTCGTCAAAGATGGCCTTGATCTTGGCGACGGACTCGGGCAGGGACAGATTGAAGTGGTCGATCAGGGTGTGGCCGCTGCGGACCTCGTTATCGATGCTCAGCTCGGGCCAGACCTTGGTGAAAGCCATGGCGTGGGCGGGAACGTCGATCTCGGGGATGATGTTCATGCCCAGGGAGCGCTGATCCTGGATGAAGGTGCGGAACTCCTCCTTGCTGATGGCATAGTCCTCAGCGGTGGGATCCTCACCGGCGTCGTTGGTCAGGCTGCTCTCCAGACGGAAGGCCTCGTAGGCGTTGAAGCCCAGGTCCTCGTTGGCGTAGGTGCCGTAGTCCTCCAGCCAGATGTAGTTGTCGTTCAGATGGATGTGCAGGTCATTCATCTTGTAGTAACGCATGGTGCGGCTGATGTCGCCCACCATGGTCATGGCGATGGGCTTACGGGCGATGTCCAGCAGCAGGCCGCGGACGGTGAAGCGGGGGTAGTCACGCATCTGACCGACGGCGAAGCCCTCGGCATCGGTGCGGGTCATCTGCAGGATGGTCTGCATGCCGTACATGTTGCCGGTGGTGGAGCCGGAGGCCACGTTGATCCGGTCGGACAGGATCTGCATGGTGTAGCCCTCGTCGCCCAGCAGCGCGTCGGGAGCGGTCAGGGAGAAGTTGAAGGCACCAGCCTCGGCTGCGCCCTGAACAGCAGTCAGGGTGATACTGGTGAAAGCCTCGTAGTCGGCGACAAACTCGTCCACGACGGCCTTCAGGGTGGCATCGTCATAGGTGACCTTGGTCACATCGCCGATGGCCAGCTTGGCGGTGGAATCGGAGTACCACTCCTGGATCTCGGGGATGATGACGGGCTTGGTGTTGCCCTCGCCCTGGGTGTACAGACCCTTCACGGTCACGGGGATGTCTGCGGTCAGGGCAGAATTGGTGCCGTCGCTGACCTGGAAGGAGACATTGACGGTCTTGTCGGTCAGGGGATGGTGGACGGAGCCGTCCTTGGCGATGATCTGCTCGAAGTCAGCGCCGTTGACTGCGACGGTGATGCCATCGGGGACCTCGGGCAGGGGCAGGGTATCGCCCTCCACGACGGTGCCAGCCATGGTATTCAGGCTTGCGGCCACATCGCCCAGGCTGACGGACTCGGCGGAGTAGACCTCGATCTCAATGATGGAAACGGAGGCCCAGCCAGCGGTGCCGCCGTCATAGCTGGTGACGGTCAGCTTCATCTTGTCGGCAGTGACGGCCTCGGGCAGAA
>JAFQSI010000168.1 GCA_017409645.1 Oscillospiraceae bacterium
ACTAAGTGGCAATCGGGTAAACGGGATTCGGTAACGCCCGTGACGGTGGATCAAAGGGAAACCGCCTGTTCGGCAACGGCAGGTTCCGCCGGGTGAAAAACAACCCGACCTAAGCCGTAAGATTTATCCCGCCTGCTGCCGTCTTTTATCAAAACGATTGCCAATGCCCCAGGCACTGGCGAAGGGAACGCCCTCCACGGTGTTCCCTACGGATGAATATATTTTTTAGGAGAATCCAAATTGGCCAAGCCTGACCCGCAAACCGCGAAAAAAGAGGAAAAACGCAGGACCCGCAACTGGGTCATTACCATTTTCTTCGCCACCATAGCCATCTCGGCGGCCATATCCATGGCCTCGGATCTTGTCATGGCGAGCAGTACCATGATCGTGGCAGTCATTGTGCTGCTGCTGATCGTATTCATCGGCATCATCTTCGATATTGTCGGCATGGCCGTGGCCACCGCCGATGAAAAGCCCTTCCACGCCATGGCTGCCCGTAAAGTCAAGGGTGCCAGGGAGTGCATCACGCTGCTGCGCAATGCCGAGCGGGTCAGCTCCATCTGCAATGATGTGGTGGGCGACATCTGCGGCGTCGTATCCGGCTCTGCCTCTGCCACCATCGCTGCGCAGATCCTGAGCAATTTCGAGCTGAGCTTCGCTTCTGTTGTGCCGCTGGCCCTGTCGAGCCTGGTGGCTGCCCTGACTGTCGGCGGCAAGGCCATCGGCAAGGGCATTGCCGTGGCCAGCTGCACGGATATCGTCTATCATGCCGGTCAGGTAATCTACGCCGTGACCCATGTGACGGACCTGTTCCGCCGGAAAAAGGGGAACACCAAGAAAAAGAAATGATAGGTTGTGAAAAACCGTGAAATTATTACCATCGATTCGGGGACACGCGGATCTGGTGAAGCTGACCGACGCCCAGCGAACGGAGCTTGCGGCTGAGATCCGTGATTTCATCGTCTCTCACGTGGCGAAGACCGGCGGCCATCTGGCGTCCAATCTGGGCGTGGTGGAGCTGTCCATCGCCATTGAAACCGTTTTTGATACCGCTCAGGACCGTCTGGTGTTCGATGTGGGTCATCAGGCTTATGTCCATAAGCTGCTGACCGGTCGCCAGGCGGCTTTTGAGCGGCTTCGTATGTTTGAGGGTATTTCCGGCTTCCCCAAGCCCCACGAGAGCGAAAGCGACTCCTTCGTGGCGGGCCACGCCTCCTCCTCCATCTCCATCGCCCTGGGCATGGCCCGGGCCCGGCGGCTGACGGGGCAGCGGTACAATGTAGTCACCCTCGTCGGCGACGGAGCCGCCACCGGCGGCATGGTCTATGAGGGTCTGAACGACGCCGGAGCCAGCCGGGAGCCCATGGTGGTCATCCTCAATGACAACGAGATGTCCATCGATCCCAACGTGGGCGGCATGGCCTCCCATCTGCGGACCCTGCGGACCACGGAGAGCTATTTCTCCTTCAAGCGGGCCTTTCGTTCGGCGACCAGAAAGATGCCCGGCGGCGACAGAATCTACCGCTTTACCCACAAGACCAAGGAGCTGCTCAAGCGCAGCCTGCTGCGAAAGAGCATGTTTGAATATATGGGCTTCGAGTATATCGGACCCCTGGACGGTCACGACATGCCGGAGCTGATCCGGCTGCTGAAGGCCGCCCGGGACATGGAGAAGCCCGTTCTCGTCCATGTCATCACCCAGAAGGGCCGGGGCTATAAGCCCGCGGAGGAGCAGCCCAGCCGGTTCCACGGCGTGGGGAAATTCGACCCCGCCAGCGGCCTGGCCCTGTCGCCGAAGAAGACCACCTTCTCCGATGTTTTCGGAGAGACGATGGTGGAGCTTGCGAAGGAGGACCCCCGGGTCTGCGCCATCACCGCCGCCATGCCCGGCGGCACGGGCCTGATGCCCTTCAAGAAGGCCTTCCCCAAGCGGCTTTACGACGTCGGCATTGCCGAGGAGCATGCCGTCTCCATGGCCGGCGGCCTGGCCAAGCAGGGCGCGAAGCCCGTCGTGGCCCTCTATTCCACCTTCCTCCAGCGGTCCTATGACCAGATCATCCAGGATATCGGCCTGCTGCAGCTGCCCGTCGTGCTGGCTGTGGACCGGGCGGGTCTTGTTGGAGAGGACGGCCCCACCCATCACGGCGTGTTCGATGTGGGCTTCCTGCGGCAGGTGCCGGGGATGACCGTTCTTGCTCCTGCCAGCCATGCGGAGCTGCGGCAGATGCTCCGCTGGGCGGTGAAACAGGCAGATCGCCCCGTTGCCATCCGCTACCCCCGCGGATCCGAGGGCAAATATCAGGGCTGCGCCTTTGAGGCCGATCCCGGGGATCTGTGCATCCACCGCGACGGCGCCGATGTGACCATCGTCACCTATGGAACCATCCTCAACAATGTCCTGGCCGCTGCCGATCAGCTGGCGGAAAAGGGCATTTCTGCCAAGGTCATCCGGCTTCTGTCGCCGACCCATTACGCCGGTCTGCCCCAACAGGCCGTCGGGCCGGTGTTCGTTGTGGAAGAGGTGGCCAGCCGCTCCGGCATCACCGAGGAGCTTGCTATCTGTCTGACGGACCACCGGGTCCGGGGCATCGACCTGGGCAGCAGCTTCGTTCCCCACGGAGATCAGGCTTCCCTTTACAAGCACACCGGCCTGGACGCCGGTTCCATCACAAAATTTGTCTGCGAGGTGCTGACACCATGAAAAACAAAAAAAGACTGGATGTTCTCCTCGTGGAGCAAATGTACGCCGAAACCCGGTCCAAGGCCCAGGCCATCATCATGGCAGGCCTGGTCTATGTCAACGGCCAGAAGGCCGATAAGGCGGGAATGTCCTTCGACGCCGACACCGCCGTCATCGAGGTCCGGGGACAGGCCTGCCCCTACGTCAGCCGGGGCGGTCTGAAGCTGGAGAAGGCCCTGCGGGACTTCGGCGTGGACCCCACGGGCTTCGTCTGCTCCGATTCCGGCTGCTCCACCGGCGGCTTCACCGACTGCCTGCTCCAGCAGGGCGCGAGCAAGGTCTTCGCCATCGATGTGGGCTACGGCGAGCTGAACTGGAAGATCCGCAACGACCCCAGAGTCGTGGTCATGGAGCGGACCAACATCCGCTATGTGACCCCCGAGGACATCGGGGAACCCCTGGACCTGAGTGTCATCGACGTCAGCTTCATCTCCCTGCGGATCGTCCTGCCTGCCATCAAGAACCTGCTGAAGGAGCAGCAGGGCCAGGTCCTGTGCCTGATCAAGCCCCAGTTCGAGGCGGGCCGGGAGAACGTGGGCAAGAACGGCGTCATCCGGGAGCCGTCCATTCACAAGGAGGTCCTGGACAATTTCGTGGCCCTTGCCAAAGAGCTGGGCTTCACCATCCTGGGCCTGACCTTCTCTCCCGTGAAGGGTCCCGCCGGTAATATCGAATTTTTGGGCCATCTGACCCTGGCCGATGTGCCGGGCATCGAGCCGGACACCGCCGAGGTGGTGGCCCAGGCCCACAAGACGCTGGACTGAGGGGGGGAAACGCTGTGATCAAGAAAGTCATCCTGACCCCCAATCCCTACCGGGACGGCGGCTTCAAGACGGTCCTGGCGGCCCAGAAGATCCTCCAGGAGGCCGGACTGGAGACGAAGATCTGTCTGCCCTTCGAGGTGGACAAGTCCTTCGTCCTGCCCCGGGACATCCGCTTCTCCCGGCTGGACCGGGAGCTGAACTGGGCGGATCTCGTGATCTGCTTCGGCGGCGACGGAACCATCCTGCACATGGCCAAGGCGGCCACCCGCCACCGGATCCCCATCCTGGGCGTCAACATCGGCACCGTGGGCTTCATCGCGGAGCTGGAGAGCAGCGAGCTGCAGGAGCTGGCCCGGATCGCAAAGGGCGAGTATACCATCGATTCACGGATGATGCTGGATGTGACCATCCGGCGGGGACCGGATGTGGTGTTCCATGATCTGGCCCTCAACGACGTGGCCATCACCAAGGGCGCCGTGGCCCGGATCGTCCATTTGAATGTCCACTGTGACGGTGTACAGGCCATGGATTTCGGCGGCGACGGTCTGCTTGTCTCCACCCCCACCGGCTCCACGGCCTATTCGCTCTCCGCGGGAGGCCCCATCGTGGAGCCCGATGCCCGGAGCATCCTGCTGACGCCCATCTGTGCCCATGACATTGTCAGCAAGTGTATCGTGACCTCGGACAAGCGTGTCATCAACGTTTCCATGGCGCCCAATGCACGGCGCAATGCCTTCCTGTCCGTTGACGGCGGCCGGGCCTTCAAGATGAGCATGGGCGATGTGGCGACCATCGTCTGCTCCCGGCTGGAGACGCGGCTCATCCGGCTCAAGGACCGGAGCTTCTACGACATCATCAACAACAAGCTCAAGCATTACGACTGAAAGAGGTGTGGGATTTGAAAAGTCAGCGACAGGCAAAGATCATGGAGATCATCTCCACCAAGGACATCGAGACTCAGGAGCAGCTGCTCCAGGCCCTCCAGGAGGCGGGCTACAATTCCACCCAGGCCACCATCTCCCGGGATATCAAGGAGCTGCGGATCGTCAAGGAGCTGACCAGCTTCGGCACCTACCGCTATACCACCTCCTCCAAGGACGGCAGCCACAC
The DNA here is from genome assembly GCA_017409645.1 of Oscillospiraceae bacterium. GTDB lineage: Bacteria > Bacillota > Clostridia > Oscillospirales > Oscillospiraceae > Faecousia. Next base: position 4,615 of record JAFQSI010000168.1, read on the forward strand.
CTTCTCCACCAGACTGAACACCATCTTCCGGGAATGCATCACCGGCTTTGACTACGCCCAGAACATCGTGGTCATCAAAACCATGCCGGGCCTTGCCAATGCCGCCGCCTCGGCCATCGACGCCATGAACATGGGCGTGGTGCTGGGCACCATCGCAGGCGATGACACCGTATTCATCGTCATGCGCGACAACAATGCCGCCGCGGCCTTCTGCGGCGAGATCCGTAATCTGCTGAGTTAAGGAGAACGACCCATGCTGAGTCTTTTGCACATTGAGAATATCGCCGTCATTGAATGCGCGGATATTTCCTTCGATCAGGGCTTCAACGTCCTGACCGGTGAGACCGGCGCGGGCAAATCCATCGTCATCGACGCCATCTCCGCCATCCTGGGCCAGCGGGCCTACCGGGACATGATCCGCACGGGCACCAGCAAGGCGCTGGTCCGGGCGGTGTTCACCGATGTTCCGAAGCTTGACTGGTTTGAAGAACAGGGGGTGGAATATGACCCCGAGACGGTGATCCAGCGGGAGATCCATCTCGACGGCAAAAATGTCTGCCGGGTCAACGGGACCCTGGTCACCGTGTCGATCCTGCATAAGCTGGGCATCCAGCTGATCAACATCCACGGCCAGCACGACAGTGCGGCCCTCTTTGATGAAGAAAACCATCTGACCTTCCTGGACGCCTTCGCGGACAATCAGCAGCTGCTGCGCGATTATCAGGAGACTTTCGCTGTCGTCTCCCAGCTCCGCCGGGAGATCAGCAAGCTCAGCATGGACGAGGGCGAGAAGCTCAGACGGATGGAATCCCTGCGCTTTCAGATCGACGAGATCTCCCGGGCTGACCTGCAGCCCGGCGAGGACGACGCCCTGGAAGCCCGGAGAAAGGTCCTGCAGAACGCGGAAAAGCTCTCCGACGCCATCAACGAGGGCGTGGAGTGCCTGTACGGCTCCGACGACACCGACGGCGCAGCCAGTCTCATGGCCCAGGCCGAGCGGGCTCTCAGCCGCATCGCCCAGTATGACGACGCCCTTTCTGAGCTGCACGAGCGGGTGAAGGATCTGATGTATCAGGTCCAGGACGCCGCCGAGGGGCTCCGGGACAGCCGGGACACCTTCGCCTACTCCGCCGAGGAGCTGGAGCAGATCGAGACGCGGCTCGACACCATCCACCGGCTCCGCCGGAAATACGGCGCCAGCTGCGAGGATATCCTCGGATATCTGGAAAGGGCGAAGGAGGAGCTGGACCGGATCGAATTTGCCGATGACCACATGGAACGGCTGAAAAAGAAGCTCCGCAAGGCAGAAAAGGAAGCTGTCGAACGGGCAGAGCTTCTTCGCGAGTCCCGGAAGGAGACGGCAAAGGGGCTGTCTGTACGGATCCTGGACGAGCTGCGGCAGCTGGATATGCCGAAGGTGCAGTTTGAATGTGTCTTTACCGAGATCGACCTGAGTCCCAGCGGCGCGGACGCGGTGGCCTTCTACATGTCTGCAAACGCCGGCGAGGCCCTGAAGCCCATGAGCAAGGTGGCCTCCGGCGGTGAGCTGGCGCGGATCATGCTGGCCATGAAGAATGTGCTGGCGGAAAAGGACAGCGTCAATACCCTGATCTTCGACGAGGTGGACACCGGCGTCTCCGGCCGGGCCGCCCAGAAGGTGGCCCAGAAGCTGCGCAGCGTGGCAAAAACCAAGCAGGTCCTCTGCGTCACCCATCTGCCCCAGATCGCGGCCCTGGCCAATACCCATCTGCTGATCGCCAAGGCCGAGCGCGGCGGGCGTACCTATACCACCGTCACCCCTCTGGATATCGAGGGACGGAAGGCGGAGCTGGCCCGGATCATCGGCGGCGCAATTATTACCGAAATTACCCTGAAGAGTGCGGAGGAAATGCTCCGCGGATAAATCGATCATCGCCGCTCCCCACACCCGGGGAGCGGCGTTCGTCATAGTATGGCACGGAGGTGTATGCTATGAAACGACCGCTGTTTACCGGACTGTGTACCGCACTGGTGACGCCATTTCTGGAGGGGAAGGTCAATGGTCCGCTGCTTGAGGTGCTGATCCGCCGGCAGATCGACGCCGGGGCGGAGGCCATCGTCCTGGCGGGGACAACAGGGGAGTCGCCGACTCTGACGCAGGAGGAAAAGCTGGAGCTGTTCCGGGTGGGGGTCCGCTCCGCCGGAGGTCGGTGCAGGATCATCGCCGGGACCGGGAGCAACTGTACCGCAAATGCCGTGGAGCTGAGCGTCCGGGCCCAGGAGCTGGGTGTGGACGGACTGCTGGTGGTGACGCCCTACTACAACAAATGCACCCAGCCGGGACTTCTGAAGCACTACGAAGCCATCGCGGGCGCGGTCAATCTTCCCGTCATTGCCTACAATGTGCCATCCCGGACCGGGGTGGATATCTCCGTGGATACCTGCAGGGCCCTTGCGCAGATCCCCAATCTCGCGGGGATCAAGGAAGCCTGCGGCGATATCTCCAAGGCGGGCCGGATCCTGGCGGAATGTGATCTGCCGGTCTATTCGGGCAACGATGACCAGACACTGGCCCTGATGGCCCTGGGCGGGGCGGGAGTCATCAGCGTGGCATCGAATGTGGTCCCGGGGCCCATGAACGCCATGGTCAAGGCGGCCCAGGCAGGGGACTACGGTCTGGCGGCGGCATTGCACCGGCGGCTGCTGCCTCTGATGGAGCTGCTGTTCTGCCAGGTCAACCCCATCCCCGTCAAGGCGGCCATGCATATGATCGGCCTGGACTGCGGCAGCTGCCGGATGCCGCTGGACAGTCTGACCGGGGAGAATGAGGGGAAGCTGCGCGCCTGTCTTGACGGCCTGGGCATTTTGGCATATAATAAATAGCACTTATCGTCATTACTCAGCATGAGAGAAAGCGACTCTTGGCCCCCTCTCGGAGGGGGC
>JAFQSI010000169.1 GCA_017409645.1 Oscillospiraceae bacterium
GCATTGTGCCGGGCGAAGCAGCCGAGGATGGCGCTCAGAACGCCGGGCTCATCGTGGAGCATCAGATGGAAGGTGATGATCCGGCCGATCATCATGTTGTGGAAGGGCAGGATGGCGTCGCGGTACTTGTAGAAGGCACTGCGGCTGATGCCGGTGCGGCGGGTGGCCTCGTTGACGGTGGCGACCTCGCCGGTGTCCAGGAGCCGTTTCGCCTCGGCAACCTTAAGGAACACATCGGGCAGAGCGGACGCTTCAATGATGTAATATTTGGGATTACTGGGCATATTTTAAGATCCTCCTGAAAACCTAGTCAGATTGAACGAAAAACAGCGGGATTCGACCCAGGATATTGTAACACATATTCGCAAAATTGCAAGCAGTAAGTTGAGGAGGAAACAAGTGTCTTTGCAGCACGGATGGAAACGGACCGCGGCAGTAATCGCCGCCTTTGTGGTCGTTTGGCTGGGTTTGCGGTACTTATACCCGCTTTTCCTGCCATTTTTGTTGGGACTCGCCGGGGCTCTGGCTGCGCAGCCCCTTGTAAAATTTTTGCAAAAAAACCTGCATTTCAGTCCCGGCGCAGCGATTTTTTCCGCGGTGACGGCCCTTTGGGCAGCGCTGGCGGGGGCAGCGGCCCTTGCGGTGATGTTTCTCCTGCGGCGGGCCGGAGCGCTGGCCGGGTCCCTCAGCACGCTGGCCGGGCGGGCGGCGGAGGGCGTGTCCACCGCCCGGGACTGGGCCGTGGAGCTGGCTTCCCACGCTCCGGGCCCCATTGCCGAGCCCCTGACCCAGTCCGTCCGGGAGCTGTTCGGCAGCGGCAGCGCCCTGCTGGACCGGGGGACCGAGGTCATCTTCGATCTGGCGGGCCACGCCGCCCAGCACATCCCCGGCACCCTGATGACCCTGGGTACCGCGATCTTGTCCGCATACCTGATCTGCCCCCGGCTCCCGGCGCTGAAGCAGCGGCTGTCCCGCCCATCTCCCTGGCGCAGCGCCCTGATCCGGCTGGGCCGCAACGCACTTTGCTGGCTCCGGGCCCAGCTGAAGCTGTCAGCAGTGACCTTCGCCATCGTGCTGACGGGCTTTTTCCTGCTGGGGGTGCCGGGCAAGCTGGTGATGGCGGCGCTGACCGCCCTCGTGGACGCGGTGCCCCTGCTGGGCACCGGCACGGTCCTGGTGCCCTGGGCCCTGGTCAGCTTTCTCAGCGGCGAGCCGGTCCGGGCGGTGGGGCTGCTGGGGGTCTATGTGACGGCCCTGCTGACCCGGTCCGCCCTGGAGCCGAAGCTGCTGGGCCGCCAGCTGGGACTCGATCCCCTGGCCGCTCTGGTGGCCCTGTACATCGGCTTCCGGCTCTGGGGCTTCGGCGGCATGATCCTGGCCCCCATCCTGACCGTCACCGCAAGAGAACTATGTCGTGGCGATTGAAAAAAGCCGAACATTCTGCTAAGATATAAGATATTAGATATCCCAAATCGCACATTATCTAATATCTAATATCTATTATCTTTTATCTTATCTCTCAGGTGATAACATGGAATTACATCACACCGCCCTGCGCAATGGGCGTTTGTCTGACATTCTGAAAAATGAAATGCGCGTGTCCACGGGGCTGATGAACCGGCTGAAGACCACGGACCGGATCCTGGTGAGCGGTGTGCCCCAGCGAACCAATTTCGCCGTCCGGTGCGGCGACACCGTGACGCTGCTGCTGGACGAGCCGGAGCCGGAATACCCCGGCGAGGATCTGCCCCTGACCATTTTGTACGAGGATGACCACCTCCTGGCTGTGGACAAGCCCGCAGGGATGCTGATCCATCCCTCCCGGAGCCGGGACACGGGCACCCTGGCCAATGCCGTCATCGGCCACTACGCCCGGACGGGCCAGAAAAGCGCCTTCCATCCCCTGACCCGGCTGGACCGGGACACCTTCGGCGTGGTCCTCATCGCGAAAAATTCCCACATCCATGCCCTTTTGCAGCAGATCCCACTGCAAAAAACCTACCAGGCCCTCTGCTTCGGCGCCTTCCCATTTGAGGAAGGGATCATCGACGCCCCCATCGAGCGGCGGCCCCTGCCCAGTCTGCTGCGTTACATCTGCCCCACCGGCAAGCCCTCCCGGACCCGGGCCCGGGTGCTGGAGCGCTTCGACGGCCATACCTTGGTGGAGCTTCAGCCCCTGACGGGCCGGACCCACCAGCTGCGGCTCCACTGCGCCCACGTCGGCTGCCCCATCCTGGGGGATCCCCAGTACGGCTCCCCGGAGAGCGCCGCCTTTTCCGAACGCTTTGGCTATACATACCAGCGCCTGTGCGCCAAACGGATCGACCTGACCCACCCCCTGACCGGCAGCGCGATCACCATCGAGTCCCGTCTTTCCCCTTGACATTCCAAATAAACGGGAGTATAATATCCAGGTAAACGGGCTTGTAGCGCAGTTGGGAGCGCACCACATTCGCATTGTGGGGGTCGAGGGTTCGAATCCCTTCAAGTCCACCAAAAAAGTACGGGACCGCAAAAGCGGTCCCGTACTTTTTTGAATGGGATTGGCGGGATTCGAAAGGCCGTTAAAAAAACGTGCCGGGGGCACGTTTTTAGGCCGTGGGAGAATCCATCGGGCACGGAACGCATCCCGCAGGGATGTGGGCCGGGACCGATCCAGCTTCCTCCCCGCCCCAGGATTTCATTGTTGACAATCCCTCTTCCTTCCAATATTATGAATGGTTAAGGAGGTAACTGCAATGAACACAATATCCAACACTTACCACCCCATCCTCTCCCAGTCGGACATCTCC
>JAFQSI010000170.1 GCA_017409645.1 Oscillospiraceae bacterium
AAACAGTGCTAAAGTGAAGGAAATTCTTCAAAAGGAGGTACGACCAATGTTTGTTTCCCGCTGGAACGATATGCCCCTGTCCGTCAATGGCTCTGATCGCCGTGCCGGGCTTACATTGTCGTACCCTGAAGCAGCATAATACCCCTTTTCAGGATTCAACGGCAGTGCAGGCTCAATCGCCCGCACTGCCGTATTTTTTATTTCAAAGGAGTGAAAACAAATGTTAACCCACAAGGGCACCCAAACCATCGAGACGCCCCGCCTGATCCTCCGGCCCTTCACCATGGCCGACGCGGAGCCCATGTTCCGCAACTGGGCCAACGACCCGGAGGTCTGCACCCACATGACCTGGCCCGCCCACGAAAATGTGGAGGTGACCCGGGAGCTGCTGGGAAGATGGACCGCGTCCTATGAAAAGCCGGACTACTACAACTGGGCCATCGTCATCAGGGACAACGGCCCCGAGCCCATCGGCAACATCTCCGCCGCCCACATCCGGGAGAAGACCCGCTGCGCCCACATCGGCTACTGCATGAGCCGGGCCCACTGGGGCAAGGGCGTCATGACCGAGGCTCTCTCCGCCGTCATCGGCTTTTTCTTCGATGAAGTCGGCATCAACCGGGTGGAGGCCGAGCATGACCCCAACAATCCCGCCTCCGGCCGGGTCATGGAGAAATCCGGCATGACCTTCGAGGGCACCTCCCGTCAGGCGGCCGTGAGCAATCAGGGCATCATCGATGTGAGCCGCTGGGCCATCCTGCGCTCCGACCGGGAGGGACAGCTATGAGCAAGCGCATCGACATCATATCGGAATTCTACGGCAGCTTTGACGAGGACAGTCGGGTAGACCGCACCCGGGCGGCCCAGCTGGAATACCGGACCACCATGGAATACATCCGCCGCCATGCCGCTCCCGGCTGCCGGATCCTGGAGGTCGGCGCGGGCACGGGCCGCTACTCCATCGCCCTGGCCAGGGCGGGCTATGAAGTCACCGCCGTGGAGCTGGTGCCCCACAACCTGGACATCCTGCGGCAAAACGGCGCGGGACTCCCCAATCTCCGGGCCTTTCAGGGCGACGCGTTGGACTTAAGCCGGTTTTCTGACGGGGAATTCGACCTGACCCTGGTCCTGGGACCCATGTACCACCTGTATGATCCCACCGAGGTCCGCACCGCCCTTTCCGAAGCCCTGCGGGTCACAAAGCCCGGCGGCACGGCGTTTTTTGCCTTCCTGTCGGTCCATGCCATCCTGAGCAACAACTATCTCCAGGGCGACCTGCAATTCGGCCTTCAGGAGAACTTCACCGCGGACCACCGGACCAGACATTTCCCCGAGCAGCTCTTCACCGGCTACGATATCGCTGAATTTGAGGATCTGTTCGCGTCCCTCCCCGCGGAGCATCTGACCACCACGGCCGCCGACGGTATCCTGGAGCTGGCGTCCAGAGGACGGGATTTTGCCCTGTCCGATGCCGATTTTGAAGCCTACGCCCGCTACCACCTGGCCACCTGCGAAAAACGGGAGCTGCTGGGCTGGTCCAGCCACCTCCTTTACATCTGCCGCAAATGCTGAAAAACGCCACCGCGAACGCGGTGGCGTTTCCTTATTCCATCTCAAACTCGAAGCTTCCGGAGAAAAACGCTCCGTTCAGCTCCTTCGCCCGTTCATAGTCCCGGTACCGGACGAAAAACCGTACCCGCTCGGGGAGCCCGGTACGCTTGACCTGTCCCACGCCGTAGATATTCCGCTCCAGGAATTCGACGCCGTTGTCCGCCAGAATATCCCGCAGGGCCTGGGTCCAGAGGGGTTCCGGCTCCGTCAGGAAGCAGAAATCCTCGCTCCCCGGCAGCCGCAGGTCCCGGCGTCCGCAGCCGGGGCATTTCTCCCGGTAGACCAATCGGTTGCAGCGTTCACAGTACATACAAACACCTCCCGGTTGTTGGTATTTTGATTATACCATGAAATCGGGCAAAATGCAATCCATCAGCCCAGGAACCGGACCAGCTCGCCCAGGTCCTTGCGCTTCTTGGTGCGCAGCTTGTCGCCCTCGCCGGCATAGCCCAGGGTGATGACCAGCCGGGTGGCTGAGGTGGTGCCGCAGAGCTTGCGGAGCTTCTCGTCGTCCAGCCAGCCAAGGATACAGGTGGACAGGCCCTGGGCCGTGGCCTCGGCGGTCAGGTAGGCGGTCATGATGCCGATGTCGATGGAGCGGTAGTCGTTGCCCTTGACCTTCGCGCCCAGGGCGGCGGACTTGACATAGGCTCCCTCGCTGACCACGATCACCACGGGGGCCTGGACCGCGAACTTGTTCATGCCCCCCATGCCCCGGGTCAGCAGCGCCGCCTCCTTCGCCTTCTCCCCGGTGCAGACGGTGAGCAGATAGGGCTGGCCGTTGCAGGCGGAGGGTGCCATCCGGGCAGCCTCCAGAACGGCCTGGAGCTTCTCCGGCTCCACGGCTCTGTTTTCATCGTAGCTGCGGCAGCTCTGCCGCTGCATGGCGATCTCCATAAAATCCATGATAAATCCTCCTTGTTCCAAAAAAGGGACATCTCGCGATGTCCCTTTCGTTGTCTGCTCAGCCTGCGAGGCTCATATCCACTTCGCCGATCAGGATGGCGCTGTAGTCGATCTCGGCGGGGTGCTTCTCCAGGATCTCCTGCAGGAAGGCATTGCCCTTCTCCATCATCATGTCCTGCTCTGCGTACAGGAACCAGACCAGGTCGCTGCGGACGAAGTACATGATGTGGTAGCCGTAGCTGGTCTTGACGATGCCGTAGTCGCCGGTCTGGCGGCTGGCGTCGAAGCACCAGCTTTCAAACTCGGGCACCATCTGGCCCACGTAGACATCCTCGTACAGGCCACCGTTGCTGCTGGAGCCGGGGTCCACGGAGTAGACGGGAGCCAGTGCAGCGAAGCTCTCCTCGGTCTTTTCGCCGGACAGCCACTCGTTCAGCACGTCGTTGGCTTTCTTCTCTGCGGCAGCCCACTCCTCCTCGGAGTAGGTGGTCGCGCCGGACTCATCGGTGGTGCCGCCCTCGGGGGAGATCAGGATGTGGCGCACGTCCACATAGCACTCGTCGGTCTTCTCCAGACCGTTCTGCAGATACTCCTCGGCGTGGGCGTCGAAGTAGGCCTCCACCTCCGCCTCGGTGTAGGCGGTCTGGCTCAGGGTGTCGCCGTAGTACATGTAGCCCAGATAGTAGACGTTCAGATAGTCCAGATAGGCCTGCAGCGTGGCGCCGGGGCCCATGTCGCCCTGGATCATGGCCTCTGCGCTCTCATAGCCCATGCTGACGGCGTTCGCGGTTAATTCATCCGGCAGCTTCGCCAGATAATCCGCATACTCCTGGTCCAGGACATAGCCGTTTGCGTTGGCTTCCGCGGCCATGGCCTCGTAATTGTGCCAGGTGTTCAGGGCCACGTCCAGGAAATACTGCTGCCAGGTCATGTTGCCCTCAAAGCTCAGCTGGGTATCCAGGGGCTTGGCCAGGTCCAGGCCGAAGGCGCTGGTGTAGCCGTAATACTGGTTCATGAAGTCGATGACGCCCATCCAGTAATAGACCTGCAGCTCCTCGTTGGTCAGCTGGGCGTCGCCCATGGTGGCAACGACGGTGGAGGCCGCATCGGCCAGCTGGTCCGCATCGGCGGTGTAGCTGCCCTTGCAGGTCACGTCGTCGGGGTTGCCGTCAGCGGGGATGGTGGCAGGAACCGTCTCAGCGGGTACCGTTTCGGTCGGATCGGCAGTCTGCACGGGGGCAGTCGTGCCGACGGGGGTGGTGGTCTCGGCGGGCTCCTTGCCGGTGCCGCCCGCGAACAGCGCCACGACCACGGCGATGGCCGCCACAGCCAGGATCACCAGCAGGGCGATCTTCCCGGCACCCAGGCCGGTCTTGCCGTTTTCGGCGTTTTCAGTACCGCAGTCGGGGCAGAGGGTCACGCCCTGCTCCAGCTCGGTCTGACATTTTTTGCATTTCATGTTTTTTCCTCATTTCTCCGGGTTCCCGGTTTCATACCTGCTAAGTGTATCACGAAACCCCGGCAATTACAAGGACCCAACCGGATTTTCACAAAAAGTTTTCAAAGTCAAGAAAAAGACCGCTTTTCAGCGGTCTTTCAGGTCAATATTGTCCAAAATCGCGGGAAGCTCCGCGGGCTCCCCGCAGAAATGCGCTCCCCCCTCCGCTTCCAGCACATCCCGGTCCCGGAAGCCCCAGAGGACGCTGACGCAGGGGACCCTGGCATTGCCCGCCGTGCGGATGTCCACCTCGGAGTCGCCCACATAGATGCATGCTTCCACGCCGATGGCCTTCATGGCAGCGAAGACCATGTCCGGCGCTGGCTTTCTCGGGCAGCCGGGGGCCTCGCCCAGGGCGAAGATCCCGGGGAAATGCTCCGCGCAGAGCTTTTTCACGGCGTTGTCGGGCTTGTTGGAGACGATGGCCATGGGCCACTCCCCTTTTAGGCGTTCCAGAAGCTCCGCGATCCCGGGGTACGGGGCCGTCTTGATCTGGCAGTGTTCGGCATAGTACGCCTTGTACCATTCCAGGACGGCATCCAGGTCGGGATCGTCGTCCCGGCCGGGCAGGGACAGGCGGATCTGATTTCGCGCGCCGTTGCCCACGAAGCTGCGGATCTCGCCAA
>JAFQSI010000171.1 GCA_017409645.1 Oscillospiraceae bacterium
GAAGCCGGTGGTGCCGGAGGTGTACTGCATGTTGCACACGTCGTCGGGATGGACGGCGGCGGCCATCCGGTGGACCTCCTCCAGGGGAGTCAGGTCTGCCCGGGCCATGGCCTCGTCGAAGGTCAGGCAGCCCTTCTGCCGATAGTCGATGGTGATGACATTGCGCAGGAAGGGGAGCCGCTTGCAGTGCAGGGGAGAGCCGGCCTTGGTCTTCTCGATCTCGGGGCAGATCTCGTTGATGATCTTCCGGTAATTGGAGTCCAGGGCGCTTTCGATCATCACCAGGGTGTGGGTGTCGGACTGGCGCAGCAGGTACTCGGCCTCGTGGATCTTGTAGGCGGTGTTGACGGTGACGAGAACCGCGCCCAGCTTGGTGGTGGCCCAGAAGGTGATGTACCAGGCGGGCACATTGGTGGCCCAGATGGCGACCTTGGAGCCTGCCTTGACGCCCATGGACACCAGGGCCCGGGCGAAATTGTCCACATCGTCCCGGAACTCGGCGTAGGTCCGGGTGTAGTCCAGGGTGGTGTACTTGAAGGCGTACTGGTCGGGGAATTCCTCCACCATGCGGTCGAGGACCTGGGGGAAGGTCAGGTCGATCAGGTCGTCCTTCTTCCAGACGTACTGGCCCGTGCCGTCGTGGTTGTAGTACAGGGACTTCTTGCGCTTGCGGGTGGAGCGGAACCGGGACATGTAGTTGACGAAGTGGGGGAAGATGATCTCCCGGTCGGTAAGGTCTTCCATCCACTCGGGCTTCCACTCCAGGGAGATGAAGCCGTCGTAGTTGATGGAAGAAAGGGCGCGCATCATGTCGGAAACGGGCAGGGTGCCCTCGCCGATGAGGTTGTAGCTGCCATCGTCATCGGAGTCACGCAGGTGGACATGGCGGACATAGGTGCCCAGGTTCTTGATGGTGGCGTCGGCGCTCTCGCCGAAGTCCCGGTAGGGGTGGTGCATATCCCACAGGGCGCCCAGGTAATCGCTGGCGTACTGCTCCAGGAAGGTGCGCAGGCGGGCCGTATCGGCAAAGATGCCGCTGGTCTTCATCAGGATGCACACATTCTGCTCCTCGGCCAGGGGCAGCAGGGCCTCCATGTTCCGGCGGAGCAGCTCCGCGCCCTCGGCGTCGTCCCGGGAGGCCCAGCAGACCACATAGGGGACCTGCAGCTCCCGGGCGGTGCGGAGCAGACCGGCCGACAGGTCGCCGTCGGCGATACTCCCGGTCAGATCCAGGGAGCTGTCCAGGCAGGGGATGGTCAGCTTCCGGTCCCGGAGCTGCCGGACGGTGGCGGCCAGCCGGTGGGGGTGGAAGGGGCCGCTCTTGCCGGTGAGGGCGGGGAATTTGAAGAGGTTGTAGACCTCGATGCCGGTGAATTTCATTTCCCCGGCGGTGTCGAGCAGGGTGTCCCAGCTCAGGTCGTTCCAGCCGCGGGTGGAAAAGGAGAGTTTCATACGGTTTCCTCCTCATAGACGATTTTGTTCAGTGCGTTGATGTAGGCCAGGATGCCGGAGCCGATGATGTCGGTGGAGACGCCCTGACCGGAATAGACCTTGCCGGAGGAGCGGAGCTTGACGATGGTCTGGCCCATGGCCTCCCGGCCCTGGGTGACGGACTGGA
>JAFQSI010000172.1 GCA_017409645.1 Oscillospiraceae bacterium
AGACCGACTCCCCCGTCGAGATCAAGCCCGCCGGTCCCAGCCTGAACGGCATCCTGGCGGCGGTCTGCGTCATCGCCATCCTCAGCGGCGGCTTCCTGTGGATCACGAGAAAGAAGAAGTAACCCCCTTGCCTCCCCCGCAGGGGGAGGGGGACTACGACTCGCCAAGAGCCGCCTGCGGCGGTTGCGCGCTGCATGGCGCCTGCGAGCGCACACGCGTAAGCGGTGGAGGGGGTGTACCTCCAATGACAGGACACTCCCCCAGTCAGCTTCGCTGACAGCCCCCTCAGGGAGGGGGCCAAGGGCATTTTGTGATAAAAAGAGAGGAGAAACATAACATGGGCATCGTAGTAATCGGCACTTCCTTTGTGGACATCAAGGGCTTCCCGGAGGATCAGTACATCCCCACCGGCCGGAACGTGGGACGGGTGGAGTACATCCACGGCGGCGTGGCCCGGAACGTGGTGGAGGACATCGCCAACGTGGAGCTGCGCCCCACCTACTTGAGCATCGTCGACGACAGCCCCATGGGCCAGGACGTGCTGAAAAAGCTTCAAAAGCACAAGGTCAACTGCGACCATGTGCTGACCCGGCCCGACGGTCTGGGCCTGTGGCTGGCGGTCTTCGACAACGACGGCGATGTGGCGGGCTCCATCTCCAAGCGGCCCAACGCCTACCCCCTGGTGGGCCTGCTGGAGCGCGACGGCGACAAAATTTTCGCCGGGGCCGACTCTGTCGTGCTGCAGGTGGATCTGCACAAGGACATCGTCAAGAAGGTCTTCGAGCTGGCGGAGAAGCACCACACCAAGCTCTTCGCCCTGGTGAGCAACATGTCCATCGCCGCCGAGCGCCGGGACTTTCTGCAGAAATTTGACTGCTTCATCTGCAACCAGCTCGAAGCCGGTATGCTCTTCCTGGACGACTACGAGGGCAAGACCATCGAGGAGATGGAGGCCATCCTGGCCGACAAGGTGGTCCGGGCCAACATCCCCGCCATGGTGGTGACCATGGGCAGCAAGGGCGCGGTCTACGCCGACCGCGACGGCGGCCACGGCTACTGCCCCGCCCGGAATGTCCAGGTCAAGGACACCACCGGCGCCGGCGATGCCTTCTGCGCGGGCGTTTCCATCGGCCTGACCTACGGCAAGACCCTGGGCGAGGCCGTCCAGATCGGCACGCTCCTGGCGGCGTCCGTCATCACCAGCTCGGAAAATGTCTGCCCCAGATTCCAGCCCGCAGAGCTGGGACTGGACGTTAAAATTGAGAATTGATAATTGAGAATGGAGAATTTGGGGTAATACCATGAATAATCCTGCAATTTGGCTGGCAGTTGCCGGAGCAGTGCTTGTGGGCTTATTGATGTCCAGGCATAACGACAAGAACAAAGGCTTCACGAAGTTCGGCAGATTCATCGGAAGTGAGAAGCTGCTGAAGGATTACGACGAGGAGAACAACTTCATCGACAAGTATTCCCGGTAAGCATGTAGGGGCGACCCGCGGTCGCCCGCCGCTCTGAAGGAGCGGGAAATAAGCTGATGCTATGCATCAGCCGGGCGAGCGAGGCTCGCCCCTACAAAATACGTCGATTCAACCACCGGTTGAGCGGGAATTCCCCATCCGGTTGAGCCGGTTCAACCGCTGATCCATTCCTTTTCGGGGCTCTGGATCGTACAATGGAGCCATCCAAAGGAAAGGAGCAAAAATGATGGATATGACCATTGGAAAGCGCATCGCGGCTCTGCGCAAAGAGAAGGGCCTGACCCAGGAGGAGCTGGCCCAGCATATGGGCGTCAGCGGCCAGGCTGTCAGCAAGTGGGAGAACGATCAGACCTGCCCGGACATCTCTGCCCTGCCCAAATTGGCCCGGCTGCTGGGCGTCACCGTGGACGAGCTGCTGGAGGGAAAAGCAGAGACACCCGCCGTCCGGGTGCTGCCCCCCGCTGAGCGGAAGGATCTGAAGGACATGATGCTGCGCGTCACCGTGGATTCCGCCGACGGCGACCGGGTCCGGGTGAATCTGCCCATGACCCTGGTGGAGGTGGCCATGGAGATCGGCATGGAGATGCCCCAGATCAACGGCCAGGACGCCCTGAAGGGCGTGGATCTGAACAAGGTCCTGCGTCTGGTCCGGGAGGGCCTGGTGGGCAA
>JAFQSI010000173.1 GCA_017409645.1 Oscillospiraceae bacterium
CGGTGACGGCAACCGCCACGGCCTTCCTGGTGGCGGGGATCAGATCCACATCGTCGCCGGTGTACAGGCACACGGCACTGAAGGAGATGCCCTCGACCACAGTCACGGTGCCCTTGGCATTTTCGGTGTTCACCACGATCATGGCTGCCTCGTCGGCGGAATCGGAGCCGAGCTTCACGGACATGCCGGAGATGGCGATGTCCAGCTCGCTGCCGCCGGCGGCGGTGTCGGCCTTGAAGGAAATGGTGAACAGCTCTGCGGGGAAATCCTCGCCGCTGACGGTCAGGGTGGTATTCTCGTTGGCATCGAAGTAGACCACACGGAGCTTGCCGGTTTCCGCTTCCAGATTCCACATGACCTCGCCGCCACTGAGCCGGTCGCTGGCGGTCACATCGGTGACGGACAGTCCCTCCGGGATGGGCATGATGAAGTCGATGAGCTTGTAGCCAGCCTCGTTGTCCCACTTATTGATGCTGACAATGGCGTTGAAGCTGTCACCCTCGTTGATCTTCTCCGGCAGACCCAGGATCGCAGTCATTTCATCGGATTCGGGAGCGGTGTCAAAGGTCACATCGGAGTAGTCATACAGGGCGGCCTTGCCCTTGACAAAGCGGTCATAGGCCACCAGACCGTAGCAGCCCTGGTCCGTGCCCATGGCATTGGTGCCTGCGCCGATGATGTGCTGGAACATTGCTTCCTCTTCCACATAATGGGCCAGCAGACCGTCCACCACGGAGCTGCCGTTCTTGATGAAGCGGGGGTCGGTATCGGGATTGATGCCCCAGGCGGTACAGCCAATGATGACCCAGGCGCAGCTTTCGGAGCATTCCGCACCGCCGGAAGCGAAGGTGCCGTTGTCATGCTGCAAGCCGGACAGACAGGCAATTGCTTCTGCGCAGGCTTTGGCAACCGCCGCCTGATCCCGGTAGGGATACAGGGCAGTCAGTGCCATGCCGGTGATGTCGGGGTCGGATGCGTAGGTCTTATTCGCCATCAAGGACCAGCCGCCGTCATCGTGCTGTGCGGCGACGATGGCATCCACGCACTGCTGGCGGATGGTTGCATCGGTGGTTTCGTAATGATTGGAGTCCAGAGCGATCAGTGCCCAGATGGGGCCGTTGATGCCCTGCTTCTTGATCCAAGTAAAGCCGTTTGCGCTGTAAGCCTCCACCAGATTCCAGTCCCCGACGGAGGTGGCATCCTTGCCGATGGCAGACAGAGCCACGATCAGGCGGGAATTGTCGGTGGACTTGCTCTTGTGCAGGGCACCATGGAGATCGACAGCGGCTGCCGTGGTGTTCACCGTTTCCACGATGCGGTCATAATAGTCGGTGAAGTAAGCATTGTCCTTGGCATAATAGCCGCCGCGGGCCAGACCGAAGACCGTCCATTCGCCTGCAGTAGTGCCGAAAGCAGGCTCCGTGACCGTGGCGGCCATCTGCGCCATGGTGGCGTTCAGGACAGCGGACACATCCTGGGGCTGGCGGGGCTGCTCCGGGGCGGGATCTTCCTTCGCTGTTACCGTAATGGTGGCATAGGCGGGAGAGGACACGATATTTTCGGGGTCTGCATCGATGCCGTAGTTGCCCTGGCACCACAGATAGTAGGTGCCAGCCTGGTCAAAGGTGATGGATGCGCAGCCGCTGTCATCGGTGGTGACGGTGCCATCGGCGGTGCCGAAGGCCGCACCGTAGGAAAGCGCATAGCCGCTTTCTGCTGCAAGAACCGCAGAGCCGTCTGCCATATTGCTGTAAGAGCGCAGCAGCTTCACGGGAACGGCCTCGCCTGCCTCGGCGGTATAGCTGTGGACAAAGCCATCGTTTTCATCAGCAAAGAGATGGAACCCGGCGGAACTGTCCCACAGGAAGGCAAAGCTGGTGAAGCTGGCAATGTCGATGAAGTCTCCAGCTTCGAGAACGATGTGGTCAGAGGTTGCGCCCACGGCGAAGGAGGAGCCCTCGGACAGAGCCTCATCAATGGGGAACTCGCCGTTGAGGAAGTAGTTCAGGTTCTCGGTAAAGCCGAAGATGCCGCCCTGAAAGTAGGAGCTGCCTGCGCCGCCGGTGAAGTTGACATCGCTCCAATCGCCGCCGTAGATGTTTTCGTGGGCGTAGATCACCAGCTGCAAGGCGGTGGTTTCATAATTGCCGTCCCCATCCGGGTCGTACAGATACTCACTCAGACCGTATTCGTTCAGATCGACGGCTGCAACGGCATCCAGGGAAACGGGCACATAGACGATGGGGGAGCCGTTCTGGTCGTCGATGTACTGACCATCAAAGCTGACGGAGATATACACATTGTTTGTGCCTGTGGCAAAGACAGCGGCAGGCAGCAGACCCAGCACCATCACAAGGGCGAGGA
>JAFQSI010000174.1 GCA_017409645.1 Oscillospiraceae bacterium
GTTCTTCAGGCTCCACTGACGGCGGCAGTAGTGGAAGCTCCAGCCGTTGCCCTCACGGGGGAAGTCGATCCACTCGGGATGGCCGAACTCGTTGCCCATGAAGTTCAGGTAGCTCTCGCCGCCGCCGGCCATGGTGAACAGGCGGATCATCTTGTGCAGGGCGATGGCGCGGTCGATGACGGGATTATGGGTGGTCTTCTCCATGTCGGTGTACATGTTGGCACCGGCCAGACGGAAGATCATGGTCTGGTCGCCCACCAGGGCCTGGTCGTGGGACTCGACATAGGCCACGGTACCCTCGCCGGGACGGCGCAGGCACATATCGCCCCACATCTTGTTGATGTCCCAGAACTCGTCCTGCTGCTTGACGGCCTTGATCCACATATCGGGCAGACCCATGGCCAGACGGTAGTCGAAGCCGATGCCGCCGTCCTCGATGGGCAGGCACATGCCGGGCATACCGGACATATCCTCGGCCACGGTGATGGCGTCGGGGTTCACCTGACGGATCAGCTCGTTGGCAAGCTGCAGGTAGGTGATGGCCTCGGTGTGGGTGTTGTAGGAGAAGTACTTGTCGTTGGAATTGAAGTCGGTGCCCAGGCCGTGGTCATGGTACAGCATGGAGGTGACACCGTCGAAGCGGAAGCCGTCGAAGTGATACTCGGTCATCCAGAACTTCAGGTTGGACAGCAGGAAGTGGATGACGCCGGTCTTGCCGTAGTCGAAGCACTTGGTGCCCCAGGCGGGATGCTCGCCCTTGTCGCCGTCGTGGAAGAACTGCCAGGTGGTGCCGTCGAACATGTTGATGCCCTCGGCGGTGTTCTTGACGGCGTGGGAGTGGACAACGTCCAGCAGGACCTGGATGCCCATGGAGTGGGCCTTGTTGACCAGATACTTCAGGTCCTCGGGCTTGCCGAACCAGCTGGATGCGGCGAAGAAATTGGACACCTGGTAGCCGAAGGAGCCGTAGTAGGGATGCTCCATGATGGCCATCAGCTGGATGGTGTTGTAGCCGGCCTCCTTGACATGGGGCAGGGTGATGTCGGCGAACTCCCGGTAGGAGCCGACCTTGCCCTCCTCCTGGGCCATGCCCACGTGGGCCTCATAGATGTACAGGCACTTGTCGGTCTTGAAATCGCCGTCGGTCCACTCGAACTTGTTGGCAGGGTCCACGATCTCGCAGCAGAAGGCGGTGGTCATGGGGTCCTGGACCACTCGGCGGGCGTACAGGGGGATATGCTCGGTGCGGGTCAGGTTGGCGTCGACGACGGTCTTGACCTTACAGCCGTCCCACAGGGCGTTCTCGCCCTCCAGGAAGATCTCCCAGTTGCCGTTGTCGGTCCGGTGCAGGGGATGGCTGGTCTGGTTCCAGCCGTTGAACTCGCCCTCCAGGTACAGCTGATAAGCGGAAGGAGCCCACTCGCGGTAGACCCAGCCGCCCTCGACCCGGTGGAAGCCGTAGTAGTTGTGTGCGTTCGCGAAATCGTTCAGGGTCTGGCCCTCACCCAGGATGCGGCCCTTGGTGGCCCGGTACAGGAACATACGCAGATCGATGTCACCGGCGAAGGGAGCGAGCTGGGGGTTCAGTTCTAAGAGTCTGTACATAGTTGATAATCACCTTTCTCTGAAAATGGTTCGGACAAAGTGGTTTCTGTATATCTTACAGAGATTATTGTACCGCAGACAGCACAGGAAGTCAAATGACAGATTGCCCAAAATCAATACAATCCTGCTGTATGAAAAACGGAATCTGCAAATGACACACTTGTATCAGTTTGCGGTTTGTGATAGAATAACACAAAGGCCCGCTCCGTGCAAGAGCGGGACGAAAAGTGACACATTTTCATGGAAGGTGGGGCGTTTGTCATGTATACGGTCCAGAAAAATCCGGCGGCGGTCCGGTCCCAGGAGCTGATCTGCCGGGCGGTGTGCGCGCTGATGGCCGAGCTTCCCTTTGACGAGATCACCGTCACCCGGATCTGCCAGGAGGCGGGCGTGGGCCGGAAGACCTTCTACCGGAATTTTGAGGACAAGGAGGACGTGATCCTGCTGATGATCGACTTCCTCCGGGCGGAATATGAGCATGAGCTGCCCGGGGTCCCGCCGGAGCGGGCGGCATATTTCCATTTCAGCTTTCTGTCCCGGCATATGGACTTTCTGATCCTGCTCGAGACGGCGGGCCAGACGCCCCTGCTCACCGGCCGGTTCTCGGAGCTGCAGCCCCGGGTCATGCCCCGGTGGTCAGACGATGAGCAGGAAAATGCCTACCGGACCGCCGTGGTGGTGGCCGGGACCGAGGCAGTCATCCGCCTGTGGGCCCGGCAGGGCTTCCGGGAGACACCGGAGGAGCTGGAACGCCTGTACCGGTACGCACTGGGGGCGCCTGCCCCTGAAAAATCAGATCGAATCGAGGTAAATATGTTATGATCGATGTTGCTGCATTGGGCGAACTGCTGATCGACTTCGCCCCCGTTTCCGTCGATGCCGACGGCTATCCCACCATGGCGGCCCATCCCGGCGGCGCGCCGGCCAATTTCCTGGCGGCCCTGGCCAGCTTCGGCGCGTCCACCGCGCTGCTGGGCAAGGTGGGAACCGACACCTTCGGCCGCCTGCTGACTGCCACGCTTCAAAAGGCCGGGATCGGGACCCGTGGCCTGGTGGCGGACGATGCCGTCTTCACCACCCTGGCCTTCGTCACCCTCGACGAAACCGGCGACCGGGCTTTTGCCTTTTCCCGGAAGCCCGGCGCGGATACCTGCCTGCGCTTTGAGGAGCTGGATCTGAGTCTGATCGACGAGTGCCGGGTCTTCCACTTCGGCACCCTGTCCCTGACCGACGAGCCTGCCCGGACGGCGACCTGCCGGGCCGTGGCCTATGCGCAGAGCCGCGGAAAGCTGATCACCTATGACCCCAATCTGCGCCTGCCCCTGTGGAAGGATCTCCAGGTGTGCCGGGAGCAGCTGCTCTGGGGCCTGGGTCAGGCCGATGTGGTCAAGATCAGCGATGAGGAGGTGGAATTCCTCTTCGGTCTGGGCCCGGAGGAGGGCGCGCAGCATATCCTGGACACCTTCGGCGTGCAGCTGGTCTTCGTCACCTGCGGCGCGGCGGGCTGCTTTTACCAAAACGCCGCCGTCTCCGGCTGGGTCCCCGGCCTGAGGGGGATCCGGGTCGTCGATACCACCGGCGCGGGAGACATCTTCGGCGGCAGCGCCGTCTGGAAGCTGCTGCAGCTTGGCAAGGCCCCCGGAGAGCTGAACGGGGAGGAGCTGCGCGATGTGGTCCGCTTCGCCTGCACCGCCGCCGGTCTGTCCACCACCCGCAGCGGCGGCATTTCCAGCGTGCCCTCCTATGAGGAGGTCCTGGCGCGGCTGTGATGCCGAAAAAGGGCCCGCTGCATTTCGCAGCGGGCTCATTGTGGGATATGCAGGCTTGGAGCAGGGAAGCCGATCATTCAGACTGGGCGCCGACGGTGCCCTCGTGGAGCTTGGAAACGGCCACTAGGGTGATGGGCACCAGGAGCATGCCCACCAGGCCCGCCAGCTTCAGACCCACGATCATGGCCACCAGGGTGGCCAGGGGGTGCAGACCGATGTGCTTGCCCACGATCCGGGGCTCCAGGGTATTGCGGACCGCGGCGATGATGATGTACAGCACCACGACGCCGATGGCGATCTTCATACTGCCCATGGCCAGCGCCACAGCGCCCCAGGGCAGCAGGATGCCGCCCACGCCCAGGATGGGCATCAGGTCGAATACGGCGATGCCGAAGGCCAGACCCAGCGCATAGGGGATGTCCAGGACCGTGAAGCCCAGCCACAGCTCCAAAAAGGTGATGCAGAACATGATGGAGTAGGACTTGATGTAGGCCAGAACGGTGCTGCGGGCGTAGCTGAGGACCTGGATCACGGAGCCCCGGTGCTTGCCGGGGATCAGACCCTTCAGGAAATCCAAGACGGCCCGATAGTCCACGGCGATGTAGAAGGAGGCGACCACGGTGATGATGACCTGCAGCAGGGCGCCGGGGATACTCACCGCGCCGGTGGCCAGGGTCTTCACGGCCCAGCCGGAGAACTCGGTGGCATACTTGGCCAGGGTGGAGGCGGCGGTCTTGCCAACCTCATTGACCAGCTGGGCCAGCGTCATGTCGATGGGCTCCAGGATCACCTGGATCTTGTCGCCCAGATCCCAGATCAGGGGATAGAGGCTGTCGTATACCAGATCAGGCAGCCCCAGGGCGAGATCGCCGATCTCAGAGAAGACCTTGACGGAGAAGAAGATCATCAGGGAGATCAGCAGGGCATAGAAGGCGATGCAGCACAGCACGGCTGCATATTTTCTGTGGCGGGGATTTTTCAGCGGGATGCGGTTGAGGGGCAGCTGGACGATCGAGGCGATCACAAAGCCGATGAGGAACGGCGTCATGGTCGGCAGCAGATACTTCCAGCAGATCAGCAGCAGCGCTGCGATGATGGCATAAAAGGCTGCGTTGATCACAAAATTTTTCTTTGCTTCCATTACATGGTCCTTTCTTGGAATGTCGGATCGTTTCTGCGTCCATTTTCTCATTTTCCGGGGCTCAGGTCAACCATTATTTTCAAATTTAAGAAAATCTTCAGCAATTGGGCGGCAAAGAAATTTCGGATGTTCAGATTGACTTTCGGGCCCGGACTGGGTATGATAAGCGCAGGGGGAGACCCCGGAGATCTACCATATTATGGAGGGAATCATCATGAGCAACAAGTACGCAGGCACCCAGACTGAGAAGAACCTGATGGCCGCCTTCGCCGGCGAGTCCGAGGCCCGCAACAAGTATACCTACTTCGCTTCCAAGGCCAAGAAGGAGGGCTTTGAGCAGATCAGCGCCCTGTTCCTGAAGACCGCCGACAACGAGAAGGAGCATGCCAAGCTGTGGTTCAAGGAGCTGGGCGGCATCGGCAACACCGCCGAGAACCTGCTCCATGCCGCCGAGGGCGAGAACTACGAGTGGACCGACATGTACGCCGGTTTCGCCGAGACGGCTGAGAAGGAGGGCTTCTATGAGCTGGCCGGCAAGTTCCGTCTGGTCGCCGCCATCGAGAAGCACCACGAGGAGCGCTACCGCGCCCTGCTGAAGAACGTCGAGACTGCCCAGGTCTTCGAGAAGTCCGAGGTCAAGGTCTGGGAGTGCCGCAACTGCGGTCACATCGTGGTCGGCACCGCCGCCCCCGAGGTCTGCCCCACCTGCGACCATCCCAAGGCCTACTTCGAGGTCCACGCGGAGAACTA
>JAFQSI010000175.1 GCA_017409645.1 Oscillospiraceae bacterium
AGACCACCGTCTTCTGCGCCATCGCCGACACCGAGATCGGCATCGACGCCGAGGATCTTGACCGCAGGGTCAGCCCTGCGCTGGCCGAAAAGATCCTCTCCCCCCACGAGAAGCAGCAGTACGAGGCCGTCCCCGAAGAGGAGCGGAACGAGGCTCTGCTCCGGTTCTGGGTCCTGAAGGAGGCCGAGGCCAAGTGTTCCGGTCTGGGGCTTCGGGGCTATCCCGACCACACCAGCTTTGATCTGGACGATCCCCGGGTGCAGAAGCTCGCCGGCTGCATGGTCGCCGTGATCCAGGCGGATGCCCCCCAGGTGGAGGACGCCGATGCTCTTTGATACCCACGCACATCTGGATGACCACGCCTTCGACGCAGACCGCCGGGAGCTGATCGCCTCCCTGCCCGGTCGGGGCATCGGTCTTCTGATGAATCCCGGCTGCAGCTTCGAAAGCTCCCGCAACGCCATCGCGCTGGCGGAGGAATATGACTTCATCTACGCCGCCGTGGGCTCCCATCCCGACGTGGCCTACGAGGTGGACGACGCCCTCATCGCCGAATACCGGGAATTATGTAAACATCCCAAGGTCAAGGCCATCGGCGAGATCGGCCTGGACTACCACTACGAGGACATCCCCCGGGATATCCAGAAGCATGCCTTCCGGCTGCAGATGGCGCTGGCAGCGGAGCTGGATCTGCCCGTCATCGTCCACGAGCGGGAGGCCCACGAGGACGGTCTGAAGATCGTGGATGAATTCCCCACCGTCAAGGGCGTGTTCCACTGCTATTCCGGCTCCCTGGAAATGGCGAAGGAGCTGGTCCGGCGGGGCTGGTACATCGGCTTCACCGGTGTGCTGACCTTCAAGAACGCCCGCAAGGCCCTGGAGGTGGCGGCCGGTATCCCCACCGACCGGATCGTGATTGAAACGGACTGCCCCTACATGGCTCCCGTCCCCTTCCGGGGAAAGCGCAACGACCCCTCCCTCGTCTGCCACATGGCCGACAAGCTGGCCCAGCTTCTGGGCATCAGCCCGGAGGAGACCCGCCGCATCACCATGGAAAACGGAAAGCGGCTCTACCGTCTGTAACCAAAGATAATCGGCCACGCACCTTTCGGTGCGGGGCCGAGTTGCGTTATGTTCAGTTCTGGCCCTTGAGCATGCGCTCGCGGACGGGGACAAGCTCCTCCATGAGGTTCTTGTAGGCGATGGCGACGACGCCGTAGAGGATGGGAACGGCAGCGCCCAGGATCAGGCTCAGGCTGAAGCCGTAGGACAGCATGCTCAGCGCGCTCAGCGCAGCGATGGAGCCGCCGATGATGCTCAGAACGCCGACGAACATCATGCTGTCATAGCAGGGGGTGAAGGTGGTCAGGGTATGCTTGACGGACTTGATGGCAGACAGGATCTTCGCATAGAAGAAGATGCACAGAGCGCCGATGGCGATCACGATGGCGATCGCCACGCCCATGCCGGAGGACCCACTGGAGGAGTAGCCGTAGTAAGAACGGTAGCTGTTCATCTCACTCATTGCAGCCAGCAGGGCGATCAGGAAAATACCGAAAATCAGGCAGACGCCCACCAGACCGATGATCTGCAGGACCTGGATGATGGTCATGCCGGTGGTGCTGAGCCGGGGACCGCCCTTGCGGGCATCGACGAACATCAGCCACAGGGAGACGACCGTCAGGATGCCGGGGACCATGGCGATCAGCTTGAAGGAATTCATCATGGTGGAAACGCCGCCCAGAGCATCGCGGTAATAATAGGAAGGAACGCCGATGGCACCCAATACATCATAGACGGACTCCATGGGATTGGCCGCAGCACCCAGCAGCTGCAGCAGCGTGGCACAGCACAGCAGGGTCATGACCAGACCGGAGGAGAGGAAATCCTTCCAGCGCATCAGGAAGTATGCATCCCAGGTCTGGGGCTCCTGGGGTGCAGGAGCGGGGGCAGGGGTGGGAGCAGGATTGGGGTTGGGGTTGGGATTATAGGCAGCGCCGCCAGCGGGAGTGGGCTCTTCATTCAGCTTGTTGCCGCATTTTCCGCAGAAGCTGGCATTATCGGGAACAGGGCTGCCGCAATTGGGACAAAACATGATGGACCTCCTTGTTAATGATTTCTTCACATTCTAGCATCATCTTTCCCGGTTGTCAATCATCCCTTCTGCTTTCTTCCCCCTTTTGCGCCCTTTTGCGCACCCAGCTTCGGCTCCGGGCCGCCGTTTTCCCCCGGGATGCCCTCTTTTCCCCCTTTCCGGCGACTTTTTCGCATGTCCCGGCATGTTTCGGCTTTTTCTTTCAGATTCCTCCGCAGCGGGGAAATTTTTTTGCTTATTCAAGCTCAAATCTGTGAAAAACGTTTGCAATTTCCATTATGCCGTGATATACTGGATTGGCAGAAAATGCAGTGTCAGATTTTGTAAATTATCAGACGGGTTCGTCACCGTCT
>JAFQSI010000176.1 GCA_017409645.1 Oscillospiraceae bacterium
ACAAATCTGTAATCAATGGAGAATACCAAACAATTCTCCATTCTCAATTATCAATTTTCAATTAAGGAGAATCATTATGGAAGCCCTGCTGAACATTCTGACCGAGCTGCACCCCGATGTGGACTTTGACACCTGCACCACCCTGATCGACGACAAGATCCTCGACTCCTTCGACATCGTCACCCTGGTGGCCGAGATCGACGCCGAGTTCGACGTGGCCATCCCCGCCGAGGAGCTGATCCCCGAGAACTTCAACTCTGCCGCCGCTCTGTACGAGCTGATTGAGAAGCTGCTGGACGAATAAGATGGCCTTTACTTCCTTCAGCTTTCTGCTGTTTGCGGCTGTGGTGATCACCGCCTACTATCTGGTTCCCAAGCGGTTCCAGTGGTGGGTGCTGCTCATCGCAAGCTACGCATTTTATCTGACGGCTGGCGTAAAGTACCTGTTCTTCATCCTGCTGACCACCCTGACCACCTTCTTCACCGCCCGGCACATGGGCGGCGTCCTGGCGAAACAGGATGCCTACCTGGCCGAGCATAAAAAGGACCTGTCCCGGGAGGAGAAGAAGGAATACAAGGCCACGGTCAAGGCCGCCAACCGCAAATGGATGATCGCCTGCCTGCTGGTCAATTTCGGCCTGCTGGCCATCTGCAAGGCCGCCCTGGTGGAGCCCTTCCGGGCGCTGATGAACGGCACCGGCCTGTCCTTCCTGACTCTGGGACTGCCCATGGGCATCTCCTTCTACATGTTCCAGTCCATGGGCTATGTGGTGGATGTGTACCGCGGCACCTGCAAGGCAGAGCAGAGCTTCTTCAAGCTGGCTCTGTTCGTGTCCTTCTTCCCCCAGCTGGTCCAGGGTCCCATCAGCAAGTTCACCCAGCTGGCCCCCACCCTGTATGCCCCCAAGGATTTTGACGGCAAGACCGTGACCTTTGGTCTGCAGCGGATGCTCTGGGGCTACTTCAAAAAGCTGGTCGTCGCCGACCGGATCGCCGTGGCCATCGGCACCCTCAAGGGCGCTGAGTTCACCGGCGTGGGCTTTCTGCTGCTGAGTCTCTTTTACGCCGTGCAGATCTACGGCGACTTCACCGGCGGCATCGATGTGACCATCGGTCTGGCTGAGACGATGGGCATCAAGCTCCCCGAAAACTTCATCCGCCCCTACTTCTCCAAGAACATCGCAGAGTACTGGCGGCGCTGGCACATCTCCCTGGGCGCCTGGATGAAGGACTACATCTTCTACCCCATCTCCGTCTCCGGCCCCATGCGGGATCTGAGCAAGTGGGGCCGGGCGAAGCTGGGCAACTTCGGCAAGCGTCTGCCTGTCTACGTTGCCTCCATCGCCACCTGGTTCACCACCGGCATCTGGCATGGCCTGAACGCCAATTTCATCGTCTGGGGTATGCTCAACTGCTTCTTCGTGGTCCTGTCCGAGGAGTTCGCGCCCCTGTTTGAGAAGTTCCATGCCAAGCATCCCGGCCTGAAGGAGAAGACCGGCTACGGCATCTTCGAGATGACCCGGATGTTCTGGCTGATGAACCTGATCCGGGCCTGCGACCTGTTCCCCGATGTGGGCGAGTACTTCCGCCGGGTCGGCTCCGTCTTCACCACCTTCAACTGGCACATCCTGTTCGATGGCACCATGATGCAGCTGGGCCTGACCGGCCTGGACTACGCCGTTCTGGGCGTGAGCATCCTGGTCCTGTTCTCCGTGAGCCTGTTCCAGGAGAAGCACGGCTCCTTCCGGGAAGCTCTGGCCAAGAAGCCCGCCGCACTGCGCTACGCCCTGGTTTTCACCATGTTCCTGGTGGTCATCCTGATGGGCAGCTACGGCATCGGCTACGACGCCAGCAACTTCATCTACAACCAGTTCTGAGGAGGCAGCCATGAAGAAAAATTTCCTGAAACTGACTGCCGCCCTGGCCGTGTGTCTGGTGGTGCTTTGGCTCCTTCAGATGCTGCTGATGCCCAAGTACATGACCGAGTCCAAGGAGGGCAACCTGATCGCCGAATATTACGACGATTTCGAGGAGCATGGTCCCCACGACGTCATCTTCATCGGCGACTGCGAGGTATACGAGAACTTCTCCCCCATCACCCTCTGGGAGGAGTACGGCATCACCAGCTACATCCGCGGCTCTGCCCAGCAGCTGATCTGGCAGTCCTACTACCTCATGGAGGAGACATTTGAATACGAGACGCCCAAGGTCATGGTCTTCAATGTCCTGTCCATGAAGTACGACACCCCCGCCTCCACCGGCGCAGCCGCCCAGCGGGAGGCCTACAACCGCATGACCATCGATCCCATGCGCTGGTCCATGAGTAAATGGAACTGCATCCAGGCATCCATGACCGACATGGAGCGGGAGAAGGAAGCCGAGTGGATGTATCTGTTCCCCATCCTGCGCTACCACGACCGCTGGTCCGACCTCTCCGCTGAGGATTTCAAATACTGGTTCAAGCGGGGCGATGTGGCCGACAACGGTTACCTGATGCAGACCGGCGTCAAGCCCCTGGTCCACGATCATGTGGAGAAGCCCCTGGTGGACTACTCCTTCGCAGACAGCTGCTGGGAGTATCTGGACAGGATGCGCGAGCTTTGCGAAAAGCACGGCACCGAGCTGGTGCTGATCAAGGCCCCCTCCCTGTCCCCCGTCTGGTGGGATCAGTGGGACGCACAGATCGAGGAATACGCCGAGAAGTATGACCTGGTCTACTGGAACTTCCTGGAGCATCAGGAGGAGATCGGCATTGACTGGAACACCGACACCTACGACACCGGCCTGCACCTGAATGTCTATGGCGCAGAGAAGATGTCCCGGTACTTCGGTCAGCTCCTGGTGGACACCTTCGACCTCCCCGACCGCCGGTCCGACGCCGAGCTGAGCGCGGTCTGGGCCGACAAGGTCGCGGTTTACAACGAACGAAAAGCAAAACTGGAGGCCGAGACGGCCTCCGCAACAGAAGGAGAATAAGCTATGAAAAAGATCCTTGCTCTGGCCCTGGCTCTGACCATGGTCCTGACCCTGGCCGCCTGCGGCGGCGACAAGCCCGCTGAGACTACTGCCCCCAAGGCTCCCTCCATCGTCAGCCCCGTTACCCCCGATCCCGCTGCCTTCGGCTACAATGTCCGCGGCGTGGACATCGAGATGCACGCCGAGGCCGCCCCCATTCTGGAGGCCCTGGGCGAGCCCGTCAGCTACACCGAGGAGGCTAGCTGCGCCTTCGACGGTCTGGACAAGACCTACTACTTCGGCGGCTTCTACCTGCAGACCTACCCCCTGAACGGTGTGGACTACGTCTACAGCGTGTGGCTGGTGGATGACTCCTCCACCACTCCCGAGGGCGTCTACATCGGCGCAAGCCAGGCCGAGGTCGAGGCTGCC
Source organism: Oscillospiraceae bacterium (assembly GCA_017409645.1). Lineage (GTDB taxonomy): Bacteria > Bacillota > Clostridia > Oscillospirales > Oscillospiraceae > Faecousia. Next base: position 3,388 of record JAFQSI010000176.1, read on the forward strand.
TACGGTGCCGAGGGCTTCAACGGCTCCAACGCCTATATCTACACCAGCTCCACCGCCACCCTGACCATCCTGGTCGAGAACGGTGTGGTCACCTCCATCCAGTACGACGCAGTCGTCAAGTAAATGACCCATAAGCGAACCCCGCAGACAAAAGTCTGCGGGGTCGTTTTTATGTCATTTTCTCCTGCTTGACCTTGTGGTCGATGACATGGCGGCCTGCCAGCTCGGTGCGGATGTCGTCGACGGTGATGCCGGCCTGGGCCATCAGCACCAGGGTGTGGTAGCACAGGTCCGCGATCTCGTAGACGGTTTCGGCCCGGTCCCCGGCCTTGGCGGCGATGATGACCTCGGTACACTCCTCGCCCACCTTTTTGAGGATCTTGTCGATGCCCTTCTGGAACAGGTAGGTGGTATAGCTGCCCTCGGGGAGGGTGGCCTTGCGATCGAGGAGCAGGTCGTACAGGCCCTCCAGCCGGAATTTTTCGTTGCTTTCGCCGAAGATGGGATTGTGGAAGCAGCTCTCGGCCCCCGTGTGGCAGGCGGGGCCGTCCTTCTTCACCCGGACCTCCAGGGCGTCGCCGTCGCAGTCGGCGGTGATACTGACGATGTGCTGGTAGTTGCCGGATGTCTCGCCCTTGAGCCACAGCTCCTGTCTCGAGCGCGACCAGAAGCAGGTCAGGCCCTTTTCCATGGAGATACGCAGGCTCTCCTCGTTCATATAGGCCAGGGTCAGGACCTTGCCCGTGTCGTCGTCTACGACGATGGCGGGGATCAGACCCTTCTCATCAAATTTCAGATTCATATTACAACCTCACAGAAATATCGTTATCGCGCAGAAGCCGCTTCAGGTCGGGGATCTGCACCTCGCCGAAGTGGAAGATGGAGGCCGCCAGACCCGCGTCCACCTTGGGCAGGGCCTGGAACAGCGTCACAAAGTCCTGCATGCAGCCCGCGCCGCCGGAGGCGATGACGGGCACGTCCACCGCGTCGGAGACGGCCTGGAGCATCTCGAGGTCGAAGCCCCGCTTCACGCCGTCGGTGTCGATGGAGTTGACCACCACCTCGCCCGCGCCGTCGCCCACGCAGCGCTTAATCCACTCGATGGCCTCCATGCCGGTATCCTCCCGGCCGCCCTTGGCGAAGACATGGAAGACCCCGTCCACCCGCTTGATGTCCGCGGAGAGGACCACGCACTGGTCGCCGTAGCGCTTGGCGGCCTCACCCACGAGGGCGGGGTTGCGGATCGCGCCGGAGTTGACGCTGACCTTGTCCGCGCCGCATTTTAAGACCCGGTCGAAGTCCGCCAGGGAATTGATGCCGCCGCCCACAGTCAGGGGGATGAAGATGGTCCGGGCCACCTCGGTCAGAATGTCGGTGAACAGGGCCCGGCCCTCGGCAGACGCGGTGATGTCATAGAAGACCAACTCGTCCGCGCCGCAGTCGGAGTAGAATTTGCCCAGCTCCACGGGATCGCTGACATCCCGGAGCCCCTGGAAATTGGTGCCCTTGACCACCCGTCCGTTCCGGACGTCCAGACAGGGAATGATTCGTTTTGTGATCATCTTGCCGCCTCCAGTGCTTTGTGTAGATCGATGGCCCCGGTGTAGTAGGCCTTGCCGATGATGGCGCCGTGCAGGCCCATCTCTTTCAGGGCTGCGATATCCCCGATGGAGGACACGCCGCCGCTGGCGATGAGATCGATGGAGAATTTCTCCGACAGCTCCCGATACAGCGCCCGGTTGGTGCCCTTCATGGCGCCGTCTCTGGAAATATCCGTGCAGATGACGGTTCTGACGCCAAGCGCTTCCATTTTGGCGAAAAAGCTTTCGGCGGTCAGGTCGGAGGTTTCCGTCCAGCCCTTGATGGCGACATAGCCGTCCTTCAGGTCCACGCCCACGGCGACCCGTTCGCCGTATTTTTCCACAGCTTCCCTGAGAAAATCGGGATCCGTGACAGCGGCGGTGCCCAGGATCGCCCGGTCCACGCCCAAACTCAGATAGGTTTCCAGCGTCTGCATGGTCCGGATGCCGCCGCCCACCTCCAGGAAGAGGTCGGTGTTTTCCGCGATGGCCCGGATGGTTTCGGCGTTTTCCGGGACGCCGGATTTTGCCGCCTCCAGATCCACCAGGTGCATCCGCTTCGCTCCGGCATTTTGAAAATCCTTCGCCACGGACAGGGGATCGTCCGAGTAGACGGTCATCTGGGCGTAGTCGCCCTTATATAGGCGGACGGCCTTGCCGCCCACCAGATCGATGGCGGGATATAAGATCATGTGATTCACGCTCCTTTATTTGCCCCCTTATGGCAATGCTTTCACATTATTTCCCTGTAGGGTGGGGTCATGACCCCACCGACGCACCGAAAATTTGCACAAGTGCAGGTCAGCGTTTCCAGGCCATAAGCCACTGACCGGCCTGGGCAATCATCTAACCTGGTCGGCGGGTGGTGCTCCGCGCAGCGAATCAAGAATCCAATGATTGCCGGGGGCAATCACACCTTGATTCATATGACCCCGCCCTACAGAAAAACTCTGAGGATAGTCAGAGAAAAAGGCTTTTATACCTCGCAAAACTTCTTCAAAATCGTGAGTCCCACATTGCCGCTCTTTTCCGGATGGAACTGGCAGCCGAAGATGTTGCCCTGCTCCACGGCGGCGGTGATGGGGATGCCGTAGTCGGTGACGGCGGCCAGGGATGCTTCGCAGTTCTGTGCGTAGAAGGAGTGGACGAAGTAAACATAGCTTCCGTCCTCCAAAAGCCTGGCGGGCTTCGTCAGAGAAAGGGCGTTCCAGCCCATGTGGGGGATCTTCAGGTCGGCGGGCAGCTTTCCGGCCATGCCCACCACCTGGCCCTTCAAAAGGCCCAGGCCCTCATGCTCCCCGTACTCATAGCTCTTTTCAAAGAGCAGCTGCATGCCCAGACAGATGCCCAGCAGCGGCTTTCCCGCTGCGGCCTGTTCCTTCACAAAGGCATCCAGCCCGGACTTGCGGAGCTTTTCGGCCGCGTCGCCGAAGGCGCCCACGCCGGGCAGGACCAGCCGGTCCGCCCTGGCCAGCTCCGCCGGGTCGCCGGAGACGAAGGCCTCCGCGCCGATGGCGGCGAAGGAGGAGCGCAGGGAAAAGAGGTTTCCTACGCCGTAATCGATGATGCCGATCATTACAATACCCCCTTGGTGGATGGGATCTCGTCGGTGCCGTCGGAAGCCACGGCGATCCGCAGGCTCCGGGCCACGCTCTTGAAGCAGCCCTCCACGATGTGGTGGGCATTTTTTCCCGCCAGCTGGCGGATGTGCAGGCTCATGGGGCACTGGCGCACGAAGGCCAGCCAGAACTCCTCCACCAGCTCCGTGTCAAAGGTGCCGATCTTCCCGGTGGGGATCTCCAGCCCATAGCCGAGGTAGCTTCTGCCGGAGATGTCCACGGCGGTCTGGATCAGGGCCTCGTCCATGGGCAGGAGAAAGGAGCCGTAGCGGGTGATGCCCCGCTTCTCCCCCAGGGCGGTCTGGAAGGCCTGACCCAGGCAGATGCCGATGTCCTCAGCACTGTGGTGGTCGTCCACCCAGGTATCGCCCTTGCAGGTGATCTCCAGATCGAATTTGCCGTGGGCGGCGAAGAGGGTCAGCATGTGATCCAGAAAGCCAACGCCGGTCTTGATGGTGCTTTTGCCCGTGCCGTCCAGGTTCAAGGTTAACATAATATCTGTTTCCGCAGTCCTGCGGGTGATCTGCGCGGTTCTCATACACATTCCTCCAAAATGGCGCCGATGGCGGCGATGCAGACCGCCATCTGCTCGTCGGTACCGATGGTGACGCGGATGTAGTCGGAAATCCTGGGATTGCTGAAGTGGCGCACCAGGATGCCCCGGTCCTTGAGCCTTTTGTACAGGTCCCCGCCGCCGATCTTGTCGGTTTTCACGAACAGGAAATTGGTCTGGCTGGGGATGACGGTGAAGCCCAGGTCCCGGAGCTTCCGCGCCGTAGCCTCCCGGGTCCGGATGATGGCGGCGCATTTTTCCTGATAGTAGCTCTCCGCATCCACGGTGGCCTGGCCCAGCAGCAGGGTCATGCGGTTGACGTTGTAGGGATTGGTGGCGTACTTGATCTTCTCCAGATCGGCGATCAGGGCCGCGGGACCCAGGGCGTAGCCCAGCCGGGCACCGGCCATGGACCGGGACTTGGAGAAGGTCCGGACCACGATCAGGTTGTCATACTCTGCCATCAGGGGGTAGGCGCTCTCGCCGCCGAAGTCCACATAGGCTTCATCAATG
>JAFQSI010000177.1 GCA_017409645.1 Oscillospiraceae bacterium
CATGATGGCGCGGAATTCGTCGCCGGTCATGTTCTCGTTCTTCAGCAGGAACTCGGCCACGGCGTCCAGCTTGTCCCGGTTCCCGGTCAGCAGCTGGATGCAGCGGTCGTAGGCGGCGTCGATGACCGCCTTGACCTCCTCGTCGATGGTTCCGGCCACCTGCTCGGAGTAGCTCTTGGTCTTGCCGTAGCTGCCGCCGATGAAGACCTCGTCATCACTGAGGTAGGAGATGGTGCCGAGCTTCTTGCTCATGCCGTAGCGGGCCACCATGTCCCGGGCAGTCTGGCTGGCCCGGTCGATGTCGTTGCTGGCGCCGGTGGTGATGTCCCGGAAGACGATCTCCTCGGCGGCCCGGCCGCCCAGCAGACCCACGATGTCCTCGAACATCTCGTTGCGGGTCATGTGGCTGCTCTCCTCGCCGGGCAGGCTCCAGGTGGTGCCCAGGCTCCGGCCCCGGGGGATGATGGTGATGTGGTGGACGGGGTCCGCCGTCTCCAGATAATGCATGGTCACGGCGTGACCGGCCTCGTGGTAGGCGGTGATCCGCTGATCCCGGACGGTCCGGACCCGGCTGCGCTTCTCGGGACCGGCGATGACCTTCATCATGGCCTCGCTGACGTCGGAGCCGATGATGATGGGCCGCTGGGCCCGGGTGGCCAGGATGGCCGCCTCGTTCAGAAGGTTCTGCAGATCCGCGCCGGTGAAGCCCTGGGTGGTCAGGGCGATCTTATGCAGATCCACATCCTCGCCGAGCTTCTTGTCCCGGGCGTGGACCTTCAGGATCTCCTCCCGGCCCTTGGAGTCGGGACGACCCACATAGATCTCCCGGTCAAAGCGGCCGGGACGGCGCAGGGCCGGATCGAGGATGTCGGGACGGTTGGTGGCTGCCAGGACAATGACGCCCTCGGCCTTGCCGAAGCCGTCCATTTCCACCAGCAGCTGGTTCAGGGTCTGCTCCTTCTCGTCATGCCCGCCGCCCAGGCCGCTGCCGCGCTTGCGGCCCACGGCGTCGATCTCATCGATGAAGATGATGGCAGGGGCCACCTTCTTGGCCTGGTCAAAGAGGTCCCGGACACGGCTGGCGCCCACGCCCACATACATCTCGACGAAGTCAGAGCCGGAGATGGACAGGAACTGGACCCCGGCCTCACCGGCCACGGCCCGGGCAAGCAGGGTCTTACCGGTGCCCGGAGGGCCCACCAGAAGGATGCCATGGGGGATCCGGGCGCCCATCTCGTGGAATTTCTCGGGAGCCCGGAGGAAATCCACGACCTCCTGCAGCTCGGCCTTCTCCTCGTCGGCGCCGGCCACATCGTCAAAGGTGACCTTTCTGCCGTCGGGGATGCCCACGACGGTCCGGGCCTTGCCGAAATTGCTCATATTGTTGCCGCCCGCGCTGGCCCGGCCCATGAGGATGAACCACAGCAGCAGCAGGATGCCGCCCGCCACCAGCAGGGGCATCACATAATCCATGGGGGTGGTGCCCTCCGCATGCCGCAGGTCGTAGCCCAACAGCACGCCGCTCTCCTGCTGCTGTGCCAGCAGGTCCTCCACCTGGGACAGGAAGTAGTCCGGGTCGCCCAGCTGGCAGACCAGCTCCTCCTTGCCGTCATAGGTCCCGTGGAGCTGCAGCTCGATCTCGTTCCCCTGGATCACAAAGGACTCGACCCGCTCCTCCCGGAACAGCTGCACGATCTCGGTATGGCTCAGCTCCGCCCGGTTCATGTTGAAGCCGCCGCTGGCCCAGTTCAGGATCAGATACAGCGTGACCAGGTAGAGCAGCATCGGAAATAATCTATGCTTTTTCAAAATTCAGTTGCTCCTTATTTTTTATGCGTACAGCTCGGGCTTCAGGACGCCCACATAGGGCAGATTCCGGTAGCCCTCATTGAAGTCCAGGCCGTAGCCCACCACGAACTCGTTGGGGATGACAAAGCCGGTCCAGTCAGCCTTGACGGTGACGCCGGGTCTGCGGCGCTCGGGCTTGTCGAGCAGGGTGCAGATCTTCAGGCTGGCGGGCTCCTTGATCTTCAGATGGTTGACGATGAACTCCAGGGAGTTGCCGGTGTCGAAGATGTCCTCCAGGATCAGCACATGGCGGCCGTGGATGTCGCAGGACAGGTCCTTGCTGACCATGGTGCGGCCCGTGGACTCGGTGCCCCGGTAGCTGGAGACGCACATGAAGTCCATCTGACAGGGGATGTCCATGGCCCGGATCATGTCCGCGTAGAAGATGACCACGCCCTTCAGGACGCCCACCACCACGGGATTCTTGTCCTTGTACTCCTCAGCCAGGATCCTGCCCAGCTCGGCGACCTTGGCCCGGATCTGCTCCTCGGTCAGGAGGATCTTTTCGATATCGTGATGCATTGTTAACCCTCACTTTTCTTTTTATTGCCGCACAGGAACTTGGCCCCCTCGTTTTGAGGGGGCTGTCGGCGTCAGCCGACTGGGGGAGTGTCCTACCATCGAAGGCACACCCCCTCCACCGCTTCGCGGTCCCCCTCCCCCTCCGGGGAGGCAAGCTTATGCAGTATCTTTATTCCTCAGCTTCCCCGCTGATGTTGACAAATTCAATGCGGACACAGCCATCCCCGATCCTCCGGTCCTCGTCAGGCCCGAAGCCCATGACTGCCAGCACGCCGCTCCCGTCGGCGATGACGGGCACCGCCAGCCGCTCCCACTGGGGGATCTTCCGGTCGATGAAGCGCTTTTTCAGGCTTTTCGTGCCGCCTTTGGTGGTCAGGGCGTCGCCCTCCCGGCGGCTGCGGACCACCATCTCCCCCCTGGGACAGACGGTCCAGTCTCCCGGCTCCGTCACGGGGGTCGTGCGGATGGCGATGCCGATCTCCGGCAGCGCCGTCAGGCCCTCGTATGGCAGCTTCCGCTCCTGCAGGACGATCTGCGCCCGCTCCACGGCCAGCCGGTCATAGCTGCGCCGCAGGGTCAGCCCTCCCAGGGTCACCCTGGCAGAGGGGTTGTCGGAAAAGACCACCTGCTCCGCCTGGCCGATGTGGCTGGCGGAGGGCTCCGGGAAGCCGTTTTTCTTCAAAAGGCCCTCGATGGCCCGCCTTCTCAGGGGGCCGGGCGCGGTGCGCAGGGCGCGGACATCCGTCGGGTCCAGCTTCTCCGCCAATTGGTCCAGCAGGGCCGCATCCTCCCGGATGCGCTGGGCGGCGGCGCTCAGGCCCGATGCCATGCTGGGATTCTCCCGCCGCAGCAGGGGCATCACATGATGCCGCAGCCGGTTTCGGAGGAAGGCGTCCGTCTTATTGGAGCTGTCCTCGATATGGCGGATGTAGTTTTCGTTCAAAAATTCCTCCACCTGGGCCCGCGTCACATCCAGCATGGGCCGGATGAGCCGGTCGGTTTTCGGCGTCACGCCCCCCAGACCCCGCAGGCCGGAGCCGCGAAGCAGATGCAGCAGCATCGTTTCGGCGTTGTCGTCGGCGGTGTGGGCGGTGGCGATGATGCCGGGGAGGCTTTTCAGGAAGGCGTAGCGGGCCTCCCGGGCGGCGGCCTCCAGGCCCTTGGGGCCGGGGACCACTTCCCCGCTGCCCAGATGCAGCTTGATATCGTGAAAATCGCAGAATTTTGCCACAAATTCCGCATCCCGCTTCGATTCCGCCCCCCGGAGGTTGTGGTTATAGTGGGCTGCCTCGACGGTGATGCCCAGCTTCTCCTTCAGAAGCCACAGCCCCCACAGCAGGGCCATGGAGTCCGCCCCGCCGGAGACGGCGCAGATCACCGTATCCCCCGGCTTCACCATCTCATACCGACGGATGGCGGCGAGCATTTTACTGAGCATGCTTCCACTCCCGGTCGGCGAAGGTGGTGTACTGGGGCAGCCACTGGAGCTTGACGGTGCCTGTCTCACCGTGACGGTTCTTCGACACGATGCACTCGGCCACGTTCTTCTCCTCGGAATTTTCGTTGTAATAGTCGTCCCGGTACAGGAACATGATCACGTCCGCGTCCTGCTCGATGGCGCCGGATTCGCGGAGGTCCGAC
>JAFQSI010000178.1 GCA_017409645.1 Oscillospiraceae bacterium
AACACATGGAGACCCTCTACGACCGGGCGGTGCAGACGGGCCGCATCCCGCCGGAGCTGCTGGAGTATTACTTCGGCGGCCAGTGGCTGGAAGACTATCTGGCCGACGAACGGGGCGAGCTGCCCCGTGACCTGAAGCGCGGCGTCCTCAGCCAGGACGGCCTGTGGAACCTGCTCACGGAATAGGAGGAGCCTTTTCTCCGCGAAAACGCCCTGCACCGGAGTGCAGGGCGTTTGTTTGCTTCGTTATACGGCGTGGCCCTTGCGGCGGATGGTGTCCACCACGGCGTCCACGTACTGCTGGCACTTCTCCTCCGTCTCGGCCTCGACCATGACCCGGACCAGGGGCTCGGTGCCGCTCTCGCGGACCAGGATCCGGCCGGAGTCGCCCAGCTGGGCGGCCACTTCGGAGACGGCGGCCTGGACATCGGGATCGTCCTGGGCGGCCCGCTTGTCGGCGACCTTGACATTCTTCAGGACCTGGGGGTAGATGGTCAGCTCGGCGTGCAGCTCGCTGAGCTTCGCCTTCTTCGCCATCATGACCTCCATGATCTTCAAGGAAGTCAGGATGCCGTCGCCGGTGGAGGCGTACTTGCTGAAGATGATGTGGCCGGACTGCTCACCGCCGATGCGGCAGCCGTTGTTCATCATGTACTCATAGACATACTTGTCGCCCACGGCGGTCTTGGCGTAGTCGATGCCCAGCTCGTCGAAGGCCTTGTACAGGCCGAAATTGGACATGACGGTGGTGACCACGGTGTTCATCAGCAGCTTGCCCCGCTCCTTCATGTACTTGCCGTAGATGTAAAGGATGTGGTCGCCGGTGATGATGTTGCCCTTCTCGTCCACAGCCAGGCAGCGGTCCGCGTCGCCGTCGTAGGCGAAGCCCACGTCCAGCTCGTTCTTCAGGACGAACTCCCGCAGGCCCTCGATGTGGGTGGAGCCGGCGTTGGTGTTGATGTTGTAGCCGTCGGGCTCGGCGTTGATGACGTAGGTCTTGGCGCCCAGGGCGTCAAAAACGGACTTGGCAATGTTCCAGCTGGAGCCGTTGGCGCAGTCCAGGCCCACCTTCTTGCCCTTGAAGGAATACTGGCCCATGCCGATCAGGTGGCCGATGTAGCGGTTACGGCCGGAGACATGGTCCACGGTGCGGCCGATCTGGTCCCGCTGGGCCAGGGGCAGCTCGGGCCACTCCTTGCCGAAGGCCACCAGCTGGCCGTCGAGGTAATCCTCGATGAGCTTGATGACGCTCTCGTCCATCTTCTCGCCGAAGCTGTTGATGAGCTTGATGCCGTTGTCGTAGTAGGGATTGTGGGAGGCGGAGATCATGATGCCGCAGTCGAAATCCTCCGCCCGGGCCACAAAGGCCACGGAGGGGGTGGTGGTGACATGGAGCAGGTAGGCATCCGCGCCGGAGGCCACCAGACCGCCGACCAGGGTGTACTCGAACATGTAGCTCGAGCGGCGGGTATCCTTGCCGATGACGATCCGCGCGGGACCGTCCTTGCCGCTGCGGCGGTGGAGCTGGGTGAAATACCAGCCCAGGAAGCGGCCCACCTGAAATGCGTGATCCGCAGTCAGATTCACATTGGCTTCCCCGCGGAAGCCGTCAGTACCAAAGTATTTTCCCATAAAGATTCACCTTTCTTGCTGAGATATAAGATATGAGTTACAAGATATGAGATGAGATAAGCACAGATTTCAGGCTTTCTAAATATCTAATATCTGATATCTCATATCTAATATCTGATATCTCATATCTTCTCCACGATGCTGCCGTCGTTCTTCCAGATGCTGCCCGCGGGCACCATGCCCCGGACGCAGGAGGTGGGGTAGACGTTGGAATGTCTTCCGATGACGGTGCCGGGGTTCAGGACGCTGTTGCAGCCCACCTC
>JAFQSI010000179.1 GCA_017409645.1 Oscillospiraceae bacterium
ATGACGATGGCACCGCCGGAGCCCATCATGGAGCCCTTGGCCACCAGATTGTCGAAGTCGATGGGCTCATCCAGGGCAGCCGCGGTCAGACAGCCGCCGGAGGGACCGCCGGTCTGGATGGCCTTGAACTGCTTGCCGTCGGGGATGCCGCCGCCGATGTCGTAGATCAGCTCCCGCAATGTGGTGCCCATGGGGATCTCCACCAGGCCCACGTTGTTGACCTTGCCGCCCAGGGCGAAGACCTTGGTGCCCTTGCTCTTCTCGGTGCCGCAGGAGGCAAACTCCGCCGCGCCCTCGCGGAGGATGTAGGGAACACAGGCCAGTGTCTCGACGTTGTTGACGATGGTGGGCTCATCCCACAGACCCTTGACGGCGGGGAAGGGAGGACGGGGACGGGGCATACCGCGCTTGCCCTCGATGGAGTTGAGCAGAGCAGTCTCCTCGCCGCAGACGAAGGCGCCTGCGCCCAGACGGATGTGGGCCTGGAAGCTGAAATCGGTGCCCAGGATGTTCTTGCCCAGGATGCCGACCTCGTTCATCTGCCTGATTGCATTTCTCAGACGGTTCACGGCGATGGGATACTCGGCGCGGACGTAGAAGTAGCCCTCGGATGCGCCGATGGCGTAGCCGGCGATCATCATGCCCTCGATGACGGCGTAGGGGTTGCCCTCGAGGATGGAGCGGTCCATGAAAGCGCCGGGGTCGCCCTCGTCGCCGTTGCAGACCACATACTTCTGGTCACTCTGGGAGCCGTAGGCGAACATCCACTTCCGGCCGGTGGGGAAGCCGCCGCCGCCGCGGCCGCGCAGGCCGGAGGCCAGGACCTCGTCGATGACGGCCTTGCGGTCCATGGACAGCGCCCGCTTCAGACCCTGGAAGGCACCGTAGCCCATGGCTTCCTGGATGTCCTCGGGGTCGATGACGCCACCGCCGTGGAGGGCGACGCGCTTCTGCTTCTTATAGAAATTGATGTCGTCCTGCTTGGCGACCTTCTCGCCGGTGTTGGGCTCGATGTAGAGCAGCCGCTCCACGATCTGACCGCCCAGGATGTCGGTGTTGAAAATTTCTTCCACATCCTCCACCTTGACCAGACGGTAAAGGGTGTCCTCGGGCAGGATCTTGACGAAGGGACCCTGGGAGCAGAAGCCGAAGCAGCCGACGGTGTTGACGGTGACCTTGTCGGCCATGCCGTGTGCAGCCACCAGCTCGTCGAACTTGCCCTTGATGTCCAGGGAATTGGAGGACAGGCAGCCGGTGCCGCCGCAGAGCAGGATGGCCCGCTTGCCGTTGGTGCCCTCGAGCTTGGCAGTCAGGGCATCGGTGCAGGAACAGATCTTTGCGTCCAGTTCAGCAAAATTTTTCATGGCGTCAGACCTCCTTGGCGCGATATTCTTCCACGACAGCGGCGACCTTGTCCACAGTCATCTTGGGGTAGACCTTGCCGTTGATGGTGACGGCGGGAGCGATGCCGCAGGCGCCGATGCAGCGCAGGGCGTCGATGGTGAACAGGCCGTCGGCGGTAGTCTCACCGGCGCGGATCCCCAGGATCTCGGAGAACTTGTCGATGATCTGCTGGGCGCCCTTGACATAGCAGGCGGTGCCCAGGCAGCAGCCGATGATGTACTTGCCCTTGGGCTCGAGGGAGAAGAAGGAATAGAACGTGACGACGCCGTAGATCTCCGCCACGGAGATGCCGGTCCTCTCGGAGACGAGCTGCTGGACCTCCAGCGGGATGTAGCCGTATTCGTTCTGGATGTCGCTGAGGATCATCATCAGCGGCGTTTTTTCATTTGCGTATCTGTCGCAGATCTCGTGGATCTTGCGGATACCGGCCTCATTGATATGAGCCATAGGTTACCTCCTGAATAGCATATGATCACAAAAAAGTCCCGGACACCCGCGGCGGCGCCCGGTACAAACCGGCATCGTGGGATCCCGGACCGGTTTGTCTTTATGTTATGAACAATGATACCATTGTCCCGATACAAAACCAATAAGGTTTCGATATTTTATTCATAGGCTAATCCTATAGATATAGACTGGAACAGCCGATCTATAGCTTTGTTCTATAGATAAAATGTTGTAACCTTATTGGTTTTTGTCTGAGTGGCGTTTATAATGCTTTGATAGTATAAGTCCATGCCATGGAAACAATTATTAGGAGGAAACTATGCTGAATGTTACGATCGACGGCATCAAGGTGCAGGTAAAGGAAGGAAGCACCATCCTGCAGGCCGCCCAGAGCGTGGGCATCGAGATCCCCACGCTGTGCTATCTGAAAGACCTGACTCCCGAGGCTTCCTGCCGGATCTGCCTGGTGGAGATCGAGGGCAATCCCAAGCTGTTCACCGCCTGCTCCACCCCCGTTGCGGAGGGCAATGTCATCCATACCAAGTCCGAGAAGGTCATCGCCGCCCGGCGCTCTGTGCTGGACCTGATGCTCTCCACCCACCGCGCCGACTGCTTCAGCTGCGCCAAGAACGGCGAGTGCCAGCTGCAGAACCTGTGCTATGAGTACGGCGTGGAGCAGACCAGCTACGAGGGCGTCCGCAATGACTACCCCATCGACGATTCCAACGAGTTCTTTACTTATAATCCCCAGCAGTGCATCCTGTGCCAGCGCTGTGTGAATGTCTGCCAGAAGCTCCACGGCGAGTCCGCCATCGGCATTGTCAACCGGGGCTTCAAGGCCAAGATCGCCACCCCCTTCGACCAGCTGCTGCGCTCCACCAACTGCGTCTCCTGCGGCAACTGTGTCTCCGTCTGCCCCGTGGGCGCGCTGCTGCCCAAGTCCAGGGTCCGCTTCCGTGCCTTTGAGACGAAGAAGGTCCCCACCACCTGCACCTACTGCGGCGTCGGCTGCCAGCTGGAGCTGCAGGTCAAGGACAACACCGTGGTCGGTGCCCAGCCCCTGTACGGCGAGGCCAACAAGGGCCTGCTCTGCGTCAAGGGCAAGTTCGGCTACAACTTCATTAACCATAAGGACCGGCTGACCAAGCCCCTGATCCGCAAGGACGGCGTTCTGGTGGAGTCTGAGTGGGACGAGGCCATCGGCTACATCGCGGACAAGATCAAGACCATCAAGGCCGAGTCCGGCGCTGACGCCCTGGCGGGCCTCAGCAGCGCCCGCTGCTCCAACGAGGACAACTATGTCTTCCAGAAGATGATGCGCGCCGCCATCGGCACCAACAATGTGGACCACTGCGCCCGTCTGTGCCACGCTTCCACCGTGGCGGGCCTGGCCATCACCCTGGGCAGCGGCGCCATGACCAACTCCATCGCCGAGGCCGCTGACCAGGATGTGGTCTTCGTCACCGGCTCCAATACCACCGAGACGCACCCCGTCATCGGCTCCCTGATCCGCCAGGCCAAGCGCAAGGGCGCGAAGATCATCGTGGCCGAGCCCCGCCGGATCCCCCTGTGCCGGGAGGCCGACGTGTTCCTGCAGATCAAGCCCGGCACCAATGTGGCCCTGTTCAACGGCATGATGAACGTCATCATCTCCGAGGGCCTGCAGGATCAGAAGTATATCGACGAGCGCACCGAGGGCTACGAGGCCCTGTGCGAGGTGGTCAAGGATTACACCCCCGAGGTGGTCGCCGAGATCTGCAACATCGACGCCGAGGAGCTGAAGAAGGCCGCCCGGCTCTACGCCAAGGCCGACAAGGCCGGCATCTACTACGCCATGGGCGTGACCCAGCACTCCACCGGCACCGAGGGCGTCATGGGCACCTCCAACCTGGCCCTGCTCTGCGGCAAGATCGGCAAGTACGGCTGCGGCGTCAACCCCCTGCGCGGTCAGAACAATGTCCAGGGCGCCTGCGACATGGGATGCCTGCCCACCGATTTCCCCGCCTACCAGAAGGTCTTCAACGACGCCGCCCGGGAGAAGTTCGAGCGGGCCTGGGGCGTCCGTCTGTCCGGTAAGCCCGGCCTGACTGTCACCGAGATCATGAACGCCGTCGAGGAAGGCAAGGTCCGTGGCCTGTACATCATGGGCGAGAACCCCATGATGTCCGATCCTGACATCAACCATGTCCGCAAGGCTCTGGAAAACTGCGAGCTGCTCGTCGTCCAGGACATCTTCCTGACCGAGACTGCCGCCCTGGCAGACGTGGTCCTGCCCGGCTGCACCTTCGCCGAGAAGGACGGCACCTTCACCAACACCGAGCGCCGGGTCCAGCGGATCCGCAAGGCCATCAATTGCGTGGGCGAGAGCAAGGCCGACTTCGAGATCCTGTCCGAGGTCATGGCCGCTCTGGGCTATGCCAACAGCTTCCGCACCGCCGACGAGGTCTTCGCCGAGATGGCGACTGTGACCCCCTCCTACGGCGGCATGAGCTATGAGCGTCTGGAAAAGGGCGGCCTCCAGTGGCCCTGCCCCACCGCCGACCACCCCGGCACGCCCATCCTCCATGTGGGCAAGTTCAGCCGGGGCGAGCGGGCCCTGTTCAAGCCCGCCCCCTACCGTCCCTCTGCAGAGACGCCTGACAGCGAATATCCCATGATCTTCACCACCGGCCGTATTCTGTATCACTATCACACCAGCACCATGACCGGCCGTGTGGAGGGCCTGATGAACATCTCCGGCCGCTCCTATGTGGAGGTCAATCCCGCTGACGCCGCCAAGCTGGACATCGTCTCCGGCGACAGCGTCAAGGTCAGCTCCCGCCGCGGCGGCGTGATCGTCGAGGCCCGGGTCACCGACATCGTGCCCGAGGGCGTGCTGTTCATGCCCTTCCACTTCGCCGATGGCCCCGCCAATCTGCTGACCAACACCGCCATCGATCCCACCGCCAAGATCCCCGAGCTGAAGGTCTGCGCGGCCCGGATCGAGAAGGCATGATGAAGGAAAAACGAGAAAACGGAATTCCCGGGGCAGAAATGTCCCGGGAAATGCCGCTGTTTGGCACCGCCGCCATATTGGCGGGCGGGAGATCCTCCCGGATGGGCTTCGACAAGCAGCTCTTGATGGAGGATGACCGGCGGATCCTGGAGCGTGTCGTTGAGACGCTGAAGGCGGAATTTCCCGACATCCTCATCGTCACCGCCCGGCCCGAGCTTTATGAGGGGATGGGCGTCCGGGTTTGCGGGGATACTTACCGGGACAAGGGTCCCCTGGCGGGGGTCCACGCAGCCCTGGAGCAGAGCCGGAGCCGGTATGTCTACTTGCTGGCCTGTGATATGCCCATCCTCTGTCCGGATTTCATCCGGTACATGAAGGAGCGGATCGAACAGACCGGGGCCGACATCTGCGTGGGCCAGAAAAACGACCGGCTGGAGCCCTTCAATACCTTTTATTCCAGAGCGCTGCTTCCGGAGATCACCCACCGGCTCCAGACGGGGAACGCCTCGCTGTTCCGCTTCATCTACGCCAGCCGGGCCTGCGTGATCTCCCCGGAGGAGGCGGCCCGATTCGACAAGGAGCTTGCCATGTTCACCAATCTCAACACCCGAACGGAATTTGAAAAATATCTGGGCACCGCCGCCGGAGCGCCGGAGGACGGTACCGCGGAGCTGGTGGATAAGCTGGATATCCTGCGCTACATCGGCGGCGAATTCATCCAGCTGCGGGACCTGATGGTCCATGAGAAGACCCTTGTGCTTACGATCGAAGGGATCGGCACCCGAACGCTGTACTGCTCCCCGAGCGAGCTGCGGGAGCTGGCGGCGGGGCATCTGCTGACGGAAGGGTATATCCGCAACCGGGAGGACATCGTGTCCCTGGAGCTGGACGAGGAAGCGGGGAAGGCGGACATCGTGCTGGCAGCGCCGGGAAAGAAGCTGCCGACCGAGCCCCTGACCGACAGCTGCGTCTTCGATCCGGAGATCCTGCTTGCCAACCAGCAGCGGTTCTACGACGGCTCCACCGTGCAGAAGGCCACCGCCGGTACCCACCGCTGCGCCCTCTGCGACGACAGCGGCACGATCTTCTCCAGCATCGACATCAGCCGCCACAACTGCATCGACAAAATCGCGGGCAAGGCCCTGCTCCGGGGCGTCAGCCTGGGGGACAAGTACCTGCTGACCAGCGGACGGATCCCCGTGGATATGATCCGCAAGGCCGCCGCCCTCAGCGTGCCCATGATCGTCTCCCGCTCCACCCCCACCATCGCGGCGGTGGAAACGGCCAGAGCAGCGAATATCACGCTTTTGGGCTTCTCCCGGGAGAACCGTTTCAATATTTACAGCGCGCCCCAGCGGCTGAAGGGCTGCACCCTGCCGATCCCGGAGCGATAAAAAAGAGAGGCCGGCGGCCTCTCTTCAGGATCGGGATCAGGAACAAAGCTCCCGGGGACGTTTCCTGTTCTCGAGCTGCATGCGCAGCATCGTCAGGGACAGGGTCAGGTTCTCGTTCTGGACCAGGACCCCCTGGGGAACGTGGAGCTCTGCGGCGGTGAAATTCCAGATGGCCTCCACACCGCAGCGGACCAGCCGGTCGCAGACCCGCTGGGCATAGCGCTCGGGCACCGTGATGATGCCGATGCGCACGTGGTACAGCCGGCAGAAGGTTTCCAGACCGTCCATCGTATAGATGGGCTTTCCGGCGGCTTTTCCCTCCGGCGGGGTAAGATCGAAGCCCGCCAGGAGTTTCAGACCGGCCTGCTCAAAGGCACCGTATTCCAGCAGCGCCTGGCCCATCTTTCCGGTGCCCACCACCACGACGCCCACACTGCTGTGGATCTCCAGAACGGATTCGATGTCCTGGATCAGGGTGCTGCGCGGATAGCCCAGCTTCCGTCTGCCGCTGTTGGAGATCTTGGCCAGGTCCTTGCGCACCATTACATCGCCCAGCCCCAGAGCCCGGGCGATGCGGGTGGCGGAGACGTTTATCACGCTCTCCGGCAGAGATTTCAGGTATTCCAGATAGATGGGAAGCCGCACCAGCAGCTTCCGTGAAACCTGTTTGGTTTCCATTGACGATGCCCCCCAAAGATGTGTGCCTGCGTCCGTTGACGGTCCGGACTGCAATCGGTCCGAATGTACCGATTTTTATATCGATATGATCCGCTTATTAAAAGGATTTAATGAAATTTTACAACTGACACTTGCCAAAAACAATATTGTTGCGGTATTTTATTTATAGATAGAATCTATAGATAGGGGGAGGAAGTATGAACTACAACGTTCTGCGCTATTTTTCTGTGCTGGCCCAGGTGGAGAATTACACCAAGGCTGCTGCGCGACTGGGGATCTCCCAGCCGTCTCTGAGCAGCGCCATCCATAACCTGGAAAACGAGCTGGGCGGCGTGGCGCTTTTCGAAAAGGTGGGGCGGAACATCCGCCTGACCAAGGAGGGACACTTCTACCGGGAGAAGGTGGATTCTGCCCTTTCCGAACTCCATGCGGCCTCGCTGATGCTCAAGGACAGCCGGGAGAGCGCACCGGTGGTCATCCGGATGGGCTATGTCTCCGGTACCCTGGATGCGGTGGTCCTTCAGAAGATCCGGGAGCACACCGAGCGACACAGCCGGGTCCGGTTCCTGCTGACGGAGCATTCTGCCCAGGAGCTGATGGATCAGGTCCGTCAGGAGCAGCTGGATATGGCCATCGTGGACTCCTCCGACCGGGACCGGAGCCTCCATTTCCGCAAGCTCCGGGAGCGGGGCTTCTATGTGGCGCTGCCGAAGGGACATCCCCTGGAGGATCGGGAGTATTTGGAGCCCCGGGAGGTGATGGAGCTGCCCCAGGTGGTCTTCAACTACTCTGTGGAGGGCAGCTTCGGTCATTGGGCCAGCGGAAACCAGGCGAACGAGCGGGTCATCTGCACGGTGAACACAGTCAGCTCGGCCCTGGATCTGGTGGGCGGAGGACTGGGGATCTCCTTCATCCCGGACGAATGTGTCCTGCCCCGGGATGGCGTGAGCTTCGTACCCCTGCGGAACTGGCATCAGGCGCTGTATATGTGCATCCTCTACGACAAGTGGCTCCAGCCCCTGGTCTGGGATTTCTGTGAGCTGGTCATCAGCGCCATCCGCAAGGCCGAGGAGGAACGGAAAAGATGAATTGACCGCTGCCCGTTGGCAGCGGTCAATTTTTTATACGTGGAATCGGTCGTAGCTTTCATAGCAGTCCAGACAGAGCTTCCTGCCGCCGGAAAGCCGGATCCAGTTGGCGCCGGTCTTTTCCCCGCAGCAGTCGCAGTAATAGCTGTCGAAGATCTTCGCCGGGGTGGGGAGGGGGATGCGGGTGGGCTTGACCTCGAACAGCTCCTCACAGCTGCGGTCGAAGTAGTAGCCCTTCGACTCCTCCAGAGTCATGTTCAGCGGCTTGGGCTTCAGCACCAGCCGGACGGAGCGGCCCGTGGGCCGGTGGTAGAAGGAGAAGGCCTGCTTGCCCGTCATGTGAAACAGCAGGTTGCCCTTGCCAATGGAGCAGCCCAGCATCACCTGGATGGCGTCGACACCGCAGGCGTCGTTTTCCGAAATGCAGACCACATCCTCGTTGTCGGAAAAGCCGATGGAGAGCAGCTTCATGGCGTATTCCGCGGCGGCATAGCCGATCCGCAGGCCGCCGCAGTAGTGGCCGTGGAAATCCACGCATTTTTCCCAAAGATCCATGTCAGTTCAGCTCCGTTTCTGTGACGCACTCGTTTTTGATCCGGCCCACGATGTAGTTCAGGGCGTCCACCACCCTGGGGCGGATGTCGCCGCCGATGAGGACGTACATGATGTCGTCGCCAACCTTCAGCTCGCCCTCGTTCAGCCATACCCGGATATAATAGATCCCGTCAAGCTTTTTGGCGTCCTCCAGTACGGCGTCCACCTTGCTCCGGTCATAGGAAAAGACCATGCCGGTCACATCCTGCGCGTCCTCGCCATAGCGCACCCTGGCCTTGGCGCTCCGGCGGACGATGCCGTTGTGGGTCAGATACATACCGATCTTCGGCGCGGATTCATGGGCCTTGGCTTCGCGGAGCCACTGGTCCATGGATGGGATTTCTGTTGCCATATGTCAGCCTCCTGTAGAGAGAAATTGGATAAAGAATCGATGATAAATGGACTCGGTGTCTGCGTCCCCGCCCTCAAAGCGGACCCGGCACCGTTTGGCGGCCCAGACACCCATGCCCTTGGGCTTCAGCTCCGTCAGGGTCACGGCGCAGCTGCCGTGGCGGAAGGAGTTGGGTGTCTCCTCCTGCACATCCGGCTGCTCCCGGAAAAAGCGCCGTGCCCGGTCGATGGCAACGCCCCAGGTTTCTTCTTTCAGCACATCGATCACCTCGCCCTTATCATACAGCAAATTACAGAAAAAAGATAGATGAAAATGATTGAATTTTTGTGGAATTTATGGTATGATAGCTGACGAAATGATGACCGCTTCCCGGACCGGGGCGGCTCCATAGTTTTGAAAAGCGGTGGACGAGCCTCTTTCCAAAGCAGCTTCGGCGCAGGCAGCTGCGCCCGGTTTGCGTGGAAGCGGTTCGTCGATTTTTTAGTTTGGAGGAAAGAAACATGAAAAAGCTGCTGTCCCTGCTGCTGGCTGTGACCATGGTCCTCGCCCTGGCCGCCTGCGGCAACACCCCCGCCGAGACTTCTGCTCCCGCAGAGTCCGTCCCCGAAACCACGGCCGCTCCCGTGGAGACCACTGCTCCCGTTGAGACTACCCCCGAGCTGGTTGTTGACACCTGCATCCTGAAGGAAGCTGACGACAAGATGCTCAACACCTACTCCGTCCTGGCGGTCAACCCCGAGGCTCCCTTCGTGGACGCCGACGGCAATGCCGTTTCCGATGTGGCCCTGAACACTGCCGGTGCCGACGCCCTGTACCAGTGGCTGGTTTCTCAGGCTGCTCTGGATATGGCAGGTAGCTATGGCGTGGAGGAGTACGGCTCCAACCTGTTCTACGTCAAGGAGGATGCTCCCGTCTACACCGGTGAGATCGCCGCCGCCACCGAGGAGACCAAGACCATCCGTCTGTCCACCACCACCTCCGTCAACGACTCCGGCCTGCTGGCCAAGCTGCTGCCCGTCTTCGAGGCTGAGTACGGCTACACCGTCGAGGTCTACTCCGCCGGTACCGGCAAGTCCATCGCCAACGCCAAGATGGGCAACGCCGACCTGATCCTGGTCCACTCCAAGAGCCAGGAGGAGGCCTTCGTGGCTGACGGCTTCGCCCGCGTGGTCGAGGGCTTCGAGGCTGAGCGTACCTCCTTCATCTACAACTACTATGTCCTCTGCGGTCCCTCCGCTGACCCCGCCGGTGTCGCTGACGCCGCCTCCGTCATGGACGCCTTCGCCGCCATCGCCGAGGGCGAGCATACCTTCATCTCCCGCGGCGACGCCTCCGGCACCCACACCAAGGAGATCTCCCTGTGGCCCGAGGCCCTGGGCATCACCGTGGACGCCGAGTCCTTCGTCGACTACACCGGCTGGTACGTCTCTGCCAACACCGGCATGGGCGCCTGCCTGGTCATGGCCGAGGAAATGGGCGGCTACATCCTGACCGACAAGGCCACCTTCCTGACCTTCGTCGCCAACGACGGCGTCATGGGTTGATTTTCGGCATAATATCAGGTAAAATGGACCCGTGGGGAAACCCACGGGTCTGTTGATTTTTCCAGGAGGTAACGCCATGCAGTCCGCAGTTGCAAAAGCCATCGAGCTGATCCTGTCCGGCAATGCCGAGCTGATGAATATTTTGTCCGTCACGGCGAAGATGAGCCTGCAAAGCTCCGTGATCGCCCTGCTGCTGGGTCTTCCCATCGGCATCTGGCTGGGGTCCTGCCGCTTTCCCGGCCGGAACGTGCTGCTGATCGCCAACCGGACCCTGATGGGGATGCCGCCGGTGGTCTGCGGTCTGGTGTTTTATATGCTTTTCTCCGGCGTCGGACCCTTCCGGCATATGAAGCTGCTGTTCTCGGTGGAGATCATGGTCATGGCCCAGATCGTCCTCATCACCCCCATCGTGGTGGGGAATATGGAGACATACGTCTCCGGCGTGGCCCCCGCCGTCCGGGAGACGGCCAGGGGACTGGGCCTGGGCGGCTTTAAGACATTTTTGCTTCTTTGCAACGAGTGCGTGTATCCCATCATCTCCGCCTACCTGCTGGCCTTTGCCCGGTCCATCGCCGAGGTGGGTGCCGTTTCCATGGTGGGCGGCGCCATCGCCTGGAAGACCAATGTCATGACCACCGCCATCATGCAGCACACCAACCGGGGCAATTTTACCCTGGGCGTGGCCCTGGGCATCATTTTGCTGACGGTGTCGCTGCTGGTGAACATCGTCATCTCCGTGCTGCAAAGGAGGCTGAGCCGATGATCCTTCCCGCCTTTTCCAAGACCTACGAGGGCCGGACCGTGCTGGATTTCCCCGGCATGGAGGTCCAGCCCGGAAACATCTACGCCGTCATCGGAGCCAACGGCAGCGGCAAGTCCACCTTCGCCAAAATTCTGGCGGGGTCCCTGAAGGCCGACCATCGGATCAAGCCTATGGAGGGTATCGGCTATATGCCCCAGAAAAACTATGCCTTCCGCATGAGCCTGAAAAAGAACCTCCTGCTGAACGGCTCCGATGAAAAAAGGGCCGACGAGCTGATCGAAGCCCTCCAGCTGTCATCCCTTGCCCAGAAACGGGCCGACCGGCTCTCCGGCGGCGAGACGGCCCGGATGGCCCTGGCCCGGCTGATGATGAAGAGGTACGAGCTTGTCCTGCTGGACGAGCCCACCGCCGCCATGGATATGGAGACGACGCTCCTGTCCGAGGAGCTGATCGTGGGCTATGTCCGGGAGACGGGCTGCGCCCTGATCCTGGTGACCCACTCCCTCCAGCAGGCCCGGCGCATCGCAGATGCGGTCTGGTATTTCCACAAGGGCCAGCTTCTGGAGCATGGAGCGAAGGAGACGGTCCTGGATCGGCCGGAACGGGCAGAAACCAGGCAATTTCTCAACTTTTACGGTATCTGAGGGAGGTGCGCCATGCTGCGAAAGCTCTACATCGAACCCACCACCAAGTGCAATCTCAACTGCAAGATGTGCTTCCGGCACACCTGGTTTGACGAGCCCATCTGTGACCTGAGCATGGAGGATTTCCGCAAAGCTCTGGATACCATGCCGTCCTCCGTGGAAACCATTTTCTTCGGCGGCATGGGTGAGCCGCTCTTTCACCGGGACATTCTGGAAATGGTTCGCCTTGCCGCGGAAACGGGAGCGGAGGTGGAGCTGCTGACCAACGGCACCCTTCTTTCCGAGGAGATGATCCGGGGCCTGATCGACGCGGGGCTTTGTAAGCTCTGGGTGTCCATCGACGATCTGCAGACGGACTCCTCCATCGACGGCTCCGGCCACGACCACGCAGGACAGGTCCTGTCCAACATCCGCCGGTTTAACCGGATCCGGCAGCAGCACGGGGGCGGCATTGCCCTGGGCATCACCTTCGTCGCCATGCGCAGCAATGTCCACCAGCTGGCCCTGCTGCCCTTCTTCATCGCCCAGCATCTGGTGGACGAGGTCAACGTTTCCAACATTTCGCCCACCGATGAAGCGTCCCAGAAGGAAATGCTCTACACGGGACTGGTGAATATGTACACGGGCCCCGGAAAGGGCAGTGTCCTGCCCACGGTCCATCTGCCGTTTTTCGACATGAATCTGCCGGAGGCCGCTGACGGCATCCGGGCGCTGATGTCCAAGCAGAACTTCCACCTGATGTTCAACGGCCAGAGTGTCATCCGCCGGGCGGGCTACTGCAAATTCGTCCGGGAGGGCATGACCTTCCTCCGCGCCGACGGCAAGGTGTGCCCCTGTATGGCACTGCTCCACAACGGCTACACCTGGATGAACGATGTCCGCCGGAAGCTCACCCACTGCGCCTTCGGCAATGTCCGGGAAATGGGCATCGGCGAGATCTGGAACTCCGACTCCTACAGGACATTCCGCCGAAAGTTCGACGATTTTGACTTTGCTTCCTGCCTCTACTGCGGCCACTGCGAGCTGTTTGCGGAAAACAAGGAGGACTGCATCGGCAACACCCACCCCGCCTGCGGCGGCTGCCTCTGGGCCGAGGGCGTGCTGAGCTGTCCGTAATGCGAATTCGGTAAAAATTGACATCCCCTCCCGCTGATGTGACTTTTGCCATATCAGCGGGAGGGTTCTATTTATACGAAAGCCAGAGAGAATCCACTGACAATCAACCAGAAGGCACGAGCGTAATGACAGCCGGTAACGGGAGAACTCCTGTTACCGGCTTGTGGCATATTGCCTTTTCATTGCTCCATCCGCACCAGATACTCGCTGGTCCCGTCCTCCAGCCGGCTTTCATCGGTCAGCCGGAAGCCGTGCCGCTGATAGAAGCGGATGGCTCCTGTGTTTTTATTCAAGGCCCACAGGGTCTTTGCACTAAGGTGCTCCACCGCATATTCCAGCAGCCTGGTGCCGATGCCCTGACCCTGGAGAACCGGCTCCACGAAGAGTTTCTTCACTTCGCCGTCCTGTACAAGAATGAAGCCCTTCACAACGCCGTCGTCCCAGACCCGGAGATCCTCCAGCGAATCGGCATACCGCCTTGCCACATTCGGCACCTGAAGCTCGCCAAAGTAGAACCCGTCATCGAGGAAGATGGGATAAAACTTCAGCCGGTAATTGAATACCTCAATCTCAGCGATCCGGTTCAGATCGTCAGGGGTTGCCCGTCTTATCATGTTTGACCTCCGTTCTGTTTTTGTATATCATATCCCAAAGGGTGAGAAAAGTAAAGAAAACTACTGAAACGAAACGATTTCAGTAGCTTTTTCTTTATTCAGGAAAATGCTGCTCCAGTGAGTAGATAAAGGGCATCTTGCTCATATCCTCGGTTAGGCAGCCCTTTTTGACCAGGCTGCGCAGGGTGTTTCTGGCGGCGGATTCGGAGTTTCCGAGGATGGCGGCGGCTTTTTTGACGGTGATCTCGGCGGTGCCGGAAACCCGATTCATGCGGTCCAGGAGCTTTGACTCATTGGTTGTCAGCTCATTCCGGGAGAGAGCGGCATCGTTCATGCATTGCTCGAAGACATCGAGCATATAGCTGACGAAAGGGGAGAGGTCCAGCTATTTTCTGGTCTGGTCGGACAGCTGGGTTTCGGAATCCTCCAGAGAGCGATAATGGCCGTTGATTTCGTTCTTGATGGCATTGGACAGGGGCAGGCTCTTCATCTTTTTCCATCCCGCATGATACAGAGAGGAGGCATTGACGATCCGGGCGGTCCGGCCGTTGCCGTCGCACAAGGTGTGGACATAGACGAAATAGAAGTGGGCGACGAAGGAACCGATCAAACTCTGATCCTGCTCCCGGAATCGGAACCACTGCTCCATCAGGTCGGGGAGCCGCTCCGGCGTGGCGGGCGTATAGATGGTTCTGGAAACACTGCCGATCTCTACCATGCCGGACCGATAGGGCTTGCCGTCGAGATGGGTGTTCTCGCATACACCCTCCGTGACCCGCTCCCAGAGGGGCCTGAGATTCTTCCGGGTAATGGGACGGCCGTAGGCGTAGTTGCTGCCACGGACAGCATTGACCACCATTCTTTCGTCCTTGGTTTGCGGATTCCCGAGATGCTGCTTGACCTGTGTCAAGGAAACATTGGCACCTTCTATGGATGCAGAAGTCCAGGCATCCAGAAGAATGCTTTCTGTCACATTTTTGCAGTCTGGAAGCTGCTCATACACGGTCCGAAGCTGAGCAGCCCGCCACTCCAGCTTGGTCACTCCGGTCAGATACAGCCGCTCGCCGTGAATACCTGCCAGAGGCAATTCCCTGCGGTCATAGAGCCGTTCCCCCAGCGCAGCGGCTGCATTGGGAATATTGGACTTGGCCCAATATGTCAGCTTTTGAATGGTATCCAGTACCGGGATCACTCCTTGAATCTTTTGGTTATCGTAGTATAAAAAGGGTGTTCTGTCCATCTA
>JAFQSI010000180.1 GCA_017409645.1 Oscillospiraceae bacterium
GACGACATCCCGCAAAACGGGATCGATATTCTTATCCCGTATAGCGGAGGGAGGTTAACAAAAGATGATCGAAACCATTCTGTCTGTTCTGGTTGCTATCCTGAGCATCGCGCTGATCGTGGTTGTTCTGATGCAGGACGGCAAGGATCAGGGCCTGGGCGCCCTGGCCGGCAACGCTGACTCCTACATGAACAAGACCGGCAAGAGCGGCAAGAATCTGGCTGCTGCTTCCACCAAGTGGATCGCCGCCGCCTGGCTGATCCTGGTCCTGGCCATGAGCTGCGTGCAGGCTTAAGCGACGAAACGAAATCATTCCCTTCCGGGCTTGCCCGGAGGGGATTTTTTCGTTCCTGTGAGCTTAACGGAAAACCAGTAGGGCGGGGTCATGACCCCGCCGACCAACCTCCGCCTTTTGGTCAGGCCGGACGGAGCGGATCGCCACAGTGTGCGACCGGTCAGCTCTGGCAATGATCCAACCTGCTCGGCGAGGGCATGCCCCCGCCCTACAGCAGTATTTGTTTGCGCGTTGCTTCAGTTGACAGGGGTGGTTCTGGGAAATTCCCTGTTGCTCCCAAACTAATGAGAAAAGATAATGTTTATTGATTATTGTAGATTGTTGTGCTATATTATGCGTAAAGTGTTGAAATAGCACTTTTGTGGCACTTTTTAGGAGGCAATTATGAAGCGTTATGAAATCATCGACAGAATTGGTTCTCAATTTCATGTTGGCAACACGGAATCAGGTGAATTCAGTTATGTACAAGCACTAAAATCTGTGGGTAAAGACATTAAGGACTACCAAAAGGCAACCACAGGAGAAAAACACAAATTCCTCGATATTCGATTTGAAAATGATCGCCTGGCTATTCTGGTCGAAACAAAGAACAGGTTTTCCAAGTGGGACAAGGCTAAAATACAGGGACAACTACAGGATTATGTGCGTTTTGAAAAGGCCTATTCTGATAAAAAGATTGTTGCCATACTTGCTGAAACAGATGGGGATGACATTTGGGTATGGTATGGTCAGTCTGTAATTATCGATGATGACCACATGTCAAGTACCGAAACTGTTTTGCGAACTTTTGCAGAATACGAAGACCTCTGTTTTGGTAAAGTCAACGACAAAATTAAGGTTGTCGATTCAATTAAGACCCTTAACGAAACCCTCCACGCTGATGGTATCAACGAAAAGTTGCGTAGCCAGTTTGTTGGCACTTGCCTCCTTGCCCTCAAGCATGGTCTGATTTATGATGGTGTTAAAGATACTATCGACCCTGAAACCGGTCGCACACTATCGAGAGAAGAGGTTGTGCTTGATAATATAAAGAAGATTCTATTAGGTCTTCTTACCAAAAGTGGAAGTGTGAATAAGGCGGGAAAACTCGCAATTTTGAATAATAAGGTTCTCGAAGATCAGGATGTTACAAGCCTGACATACCGAGAACTCAAAGTGATTCTGAAATTCATTGATGAAAATGTTGTGCCATACATTAACGATAAAAGTACCGCTGGTCAGGACTTGTTGAATCTTTTCTTTACAACATTTAACAAGTATGTTGGAAAATCCGATAAGAATCAGGCATTTACGCCTGACCACATCTGTGATTTTATGAGCAAAGCCGTTGGTGTTAGTAAGCATTCGAGGGTTCTTGATCCTTGTTGCGGCAGTGGTGCATTTTTAGTTAGAGCCATGACAGATGCGATGGATGATTGTGACACAGAAATAGAGCGAGACAAGGTAAAAAAACATCAAATATTCGGCATTGAATACGAAGAGGGCGCATTTGGACTTTCTTCTACCAATATGTTAATACATGGTGATGGCAACTCCAATGTTGTTCAGGACTCCATGTTTAATCGTGGGAAATGGATCAAAGACAATGCTATTAATGTTGTTCTGATGAATCCCCCGTATAATGCCACAAAGAAGTGTTGTGATCCAGAGTATACAAAGACTTGGAGTGCAAGCACAAAAGAAGATCCTTCCAAAGGATGGCATTTCGTAGAATGGGTTGCTCGCCATGCTCCTGCCACATGTAAGATGGCTGTTCTGTTGCCTATGCAAGCGGCAATAGGTAATAGTGGTGATGTCAAAGACTTTAAGAAGAAAATGTTGGACAATTATACCCTTGATGCGGTTTTTTCTCTCCCTACTGATATGTTCTATCCTGGAGCATCGGCGGTAGCGTGTTGCATGATTTTCGATCTTTCTCAGAAACATAGCAAATCTGATCGAGAAACCTTCTTTGGTTACTATAAGGATGATAAGTTTGTAAAAAGAAAGGGATTAGGCAGAGTTGAAAAAACTGATGCCAGTGGGAATAGCCTCTGGACAAAAGTTGAGGAATTGTGGCTCAATCTATATAAAAATCGGCGTGCGATTCCTGGATTGTCTGTAATGCAGAAAGTCACCTGGAAGGATGAATGGTTAGCAGAAGCATATATGGAAAAAGACTATTCCGAGCTGTCGAAAAAGGATTTCCAAATAACACTTGAACGATACTTTTCCTACTTGGTAAGAAAAGGTTCACTCAAGGAGAATGACAGAGAATGGATGTTTGAGTATGTTCACTCTTTGCATGTAGATAATCTCATTCCAGAAGACAAAAAAGTAAATATAGAATTAAATGTTGATGATTGGAAGTATTTCCAAATCGGCAAAATGTTTAATATTTATCCTACTAAAGACTATAAGGGCATGTCTTGGAGAGATTTGGATGACGGCGGCACAAGCCCTGTTATTGCCAATAGTGCAATGAATAATGGTATCCATGGTTTTTGCTCGCTGCCGCCCACCGAACATGGAAACATCATTACTTTCAGCGATACAACTGAGGATAACACATTCTTTTATCAGCCCGAGGCCTTTATTGGGTTTGCTCATGTGCAAGGTATGCACCCCATAGGTCGTGAATGGTCCGAAAAAGAATTGCTGTTTTTCGTCACCATCTTAACATTTGCAAATCGTGATCTGTTCAACTATGGAAGAAAAATGCGGCGAGATACTATCTCAAATAGCAAGGTTAAGCTTCCAGCCCAAAAGAATGGAGACCGTTTTGTGATTGATCCAAATAAAAAATTCTCAGATGAAGGCTTGATTCCTGACTGGGAATGGATGGAAAACTATATGAAATCGCTTCCATACAGTGACCGAATCTGACAATACAGTAAAGGCAGGAGAACAAAATCTCCTGCCTTTACTGTTTGCGCTCTTCTAACGCTGGTTCCACTTTCGTATCCGTCAAACGCAAGCATAACAGTGAGAATCAAATTTCCTGTCCTGGGAAATTCCCTGTTGCCCCCGATAATTGACTTTTGCATTTATTTTTCGTATAATGTTATACTGTTATTATAGGCTTATTATCGGCAGGTTTTAAACTATGGCAAAAAAAGTACAAAAATACGACAATTCCAGCATTTCCATGCTGAAGGGCGAGGAGCGGGTGCGCAAGCGTCCGGCGGTCATTTTTGGCTCCGATGACCTGGAGGGCTGCAAGCACGCGGTCTTTGAGATCCTTTCCAATGCCATCGACGAGGCCCGGGAGGGCCACGGCGACACCGTCATCGTCACGAGGTACGAGGACCACTCCGTGGAGGTCGAGGACTTCGGGCGGGGCTGCCCCGTGGACTTCAACGAAAAGGAGCAGCGCTACAACTGGGAGCTGGTCTTCTGCGAGATGTACGCCGGCGGCAAGTACGGCGAAAACGGCGAAAATTACGAATATTCCCTGGGTCTGAACGGCCTGGGCTCCTGCGCCACCCAGTATGCGTCCCGGTATTTCGACGCGACGGTCCGCCGGGACGGGTACAAGTATACCCTCCACTTCGAGCGGGGAAAAAACATCGGCGGCCTGAAGAAAGAGCCCGCCGACCGGAAAAAGACCGGCTCCTGCTTCCGCTGGCAGCCCGATGACGAGGTCTTCACGGATATCAAGATCCCTGTGGAATACTACCGGGATGTCCTCAAGCGCCAGGCGGTGGTGAACCCCGGTATCCGGTTCAAATTCCGCAACCAGACGGGAAGAACCTTCGAGACGGAGGAATTCTACTACGAAAACGGCATCCGCCAGTATCTCGAGGAGATCGTGGGGGACGACGCCTTCACCATGCCCGTTTACTGGGAGGCCGAGCGCCGGGGACGGGATGCCGCCAACCGGCCGGAGATGAAGCTGAAGATCACCGCCTCCTTCTGCTTCAGTAAGAAGGTTTCCAGGACCGAGTATTACCACAACTCCTCCTGGCTGGAGTACGGCGGCAGCCCCGACAAGGCGGTCCGCTCCGCATTCACCGCCGCCTTCGACAAATTCCTCAAGGACAACAACAAGTATACCAAGAATGAGTCCAAGGTCACGGTCCAGGACGTGCTGGACTCTTTGGTCATCATCACCAACTGCTTCTCCACAATCGGCTGCTTCGAGAATCAGACGAAAAAGTCCGTCAACTCGAAGTTCACCCAGGACGCCATGAACGCCTTTTTCAAGGAGCAGCTCATGGTCTGGTTCCTGGAAAACCGCCAGGAGGCGGAAAAGGCCGCCGAGCAGATCCTGGTCAACAAGCGGGCCAGAGAATCCGCCGAGAAGACCAAGTCCAGCGTGAAAAAGAAGCTCTCCGGCTCCGTGGACATCGCCAACCGGGTCCAGAAATTCGTCGACTGCCGCAGCAGGGATACGGCCCTCCGGGAGCTGTACATCGTCGAGGGCGATTCCGCTTTGGGCTCCGTCAAGATGTCCCGGGATGCGGAATTCCAGGGCATCATGCCCATCCGGGGCAAGATCCTCAACTGCCTGAAGGCGGACTACAACCGCATCTTCGCCAGCCCCATCATCACGGACCTGATGAAGGTCCTGGGCTGCGGCGTGGAGATCCAGGGCAAGAAGATGAAGGAGCTGTCCAGCTTTGATCTGGACAACCTCCGCTGGTCCAAGGTCATCATCTGTACCGACGCCGACTACGACGGCTTCCAGATCCGCACCCTGGTGCTGACCATGCTCTACAGGCTCTGCCCCACGCTGATCCAGGAAGGGTATGTCTACATCGCCGAATCCCCCCTCTTTGAGATCACCTGCAGGGACAAGACCTGGTTCGCCTACAACGAGGCGGAGAAGACCGAGATCCTCCGAAAGCTCGACGGCAAGAAGGTGAAGATCCAGCGGTCCAAGGGTCTCGGTGAGAACGACCCGGAGATGATGTGGATGACCACCATGAACCCCGACACCCGCCGCCTGATCAAGGTCATGCCCGAGGAAGCAGAGCGCACCGCCTGGTACTTCGACGTCCTCCTGGGCGACGAGCTGGCCCAGCGAAAGGACTTCATCGCAGAGAACGGCGCAAAATACCTGGAACTTGCAGATATTTCCTGATATTACCCCCTGTAGGGCGGGGTCATGACCCCGCCGACGCACTGACAGAATGAAACGATTTGGATGGTTGCGAATTGCGGCCTATCCGAACACAGCCACAAAAGCAATTGACCAACCTGGTCGGCGGGGTCATGACCCCGCCCTACAGGTGGTTATTTTCAGAAGGAGCCAAATATGGCACGAAAAAAAGAACCTGAAAAGAAGAAAAAAGTGAACACCGACGGCGTGATGGGTCTGGTGGGCTCCACCACGGAGCAGCCCATTTCCGAGACGCTGGAGCTGAATTACATGCCCTACGCCATGTCGGTCATCGTCTCGAGAGCCATCCCGGAGATCGACGGCTTCAAGCCCAGCCACCGGAAGCTCCTGTACACGATGTATAAAATGGGCCTACAGCCAGGCTCCCGGACCAAGTCTGCCAACATCGTCGGCCAGACCATGAAGCTCAACCCCCACGGCGACGCCGCCATCTACGAGACGATGGTCCGCCTGGCCCGGGGCAACGAGACGCTGCTGCATCCCTTCGTGGACTCGAAGGGCAATTTCGGCAAAGTCTACTCCCGGGACATGGCCTACGCCGCCCCCCGATACACGGAAGCGAAGCTGGAGCCCATCGCCCAGGAGCTGTTCCGGGACATCGACCTGGACACCGTGGACATGGTGGACAACTACGACGCGACGATGAAGGAGCCGACATTGCTCCCCACCACCTATCCCAATGTGCTGGTCAACCCCAACCAGGGCATCGCCGTGGGTATGGCGTCGAATATCTGCTCCTTCAATCTCAAGGAGGTCTGCGACACCGCCATCGCCCTGATGCGGGACCCGGAGCATGATATCCTCAGCACCCTGCCCGGCCCGGACTTCTCCACCGGCGCAGAGCTGCTTTTCGACGAAGCCCAGACCCGCGCCGTCTATGAGACGGGACGGGGCAGCTTCCGGCTCCGGGCCAAGTGGCGCTACCAGAAGGAGGGGAACCTGATCGAGATCTATCAGATCCCCTACACCACCTCCACCGAGGTCATCATGGACAAGGTGGCGGACCTCATCAAGGCCGGCAAGATCCGGGAGATCGCCGACATGCGCGACGAGACGGATCTGGGTGGCCTGAAGCTGACCATCGACCTGAAACGGGGCGTGGACCCCGCAAAGCTGATGGCCAAGCTCTTCCGCACCACCAGCTTGCAGGACAGCTTTGCCTGCAACTTCAACATCCTGATCGAAGGCATGCCTCGTGTTCTGGGCGTCCGGGAGATCCTGCAGGAGTGGACCGCCTGGCGGACCCAGTGCGTCCGGCGGCGGATCTGGTTCCAGAAGGAGCGGAAG
The DNA here is from genome assembly GCA_017409645.1 of Oscillospiraceae bacterium. Lineage (GTDB taxonomy): Bacteria > Bacillota > Clostridia > Oscillospirales > Oscillospiraceae > Faecousia. Next base: position 6,687 of record JAFQSI010000180.1, read on the forward strand.
GCCGAGCGGCTGCACCTGCTGAAGGGTCTGGAGAAGATCCTGTTGGACATCGACAAGGCCGTCTCCATCATCCGCCACACGGAGCTGGAAGCGGAGGTCGTGCCCAATCTGATGATCGGCTTCGGCATCGACGAGATCCAGGCCAATTTCGTGGCGGAGATCAAGCTGCGGAACCTGAACCGGGAGTACATCCTCAGGCACACCCGGACCATCGCGGACCTGGAAAAGGACATCGCCGATCTGGAGGCCACTCTGAAATCCCAGCGAAAGCTCCAGAAGGTCCTGATCGACGAGATGAACGCCGTAGTCAAAAAGTACGGCCAGGACCGCCGGACCGGGATCGTCTATGACGCAGCCGACGCCGACGACGAGGTCGAGGAGGAGGCCCAGGCCCCCGAGACGCCCGTCCATATCTTCGTGTCGAAGCAGGGCTACCTGAAGAAGATCACCCCCCAGTCCCTGCGGATGTCCGGCGAGCAGAAATTCAAGGAGGGCGACAGCCTGAGCTTCACCACCGAGACAACCTCACGGGCAGAGCTGCTGGTCTTTACGGACCGCTTCCAGTGCTACAAGAGCCGCCTGAGCGAATTCGATGACTCCAAGGCCTCCGTGCTGGGCGACTACCTGCCCCAGAAATTGGGCATGGAGCCCGGCGAGAATGTGGTGTCCGTGGTGCTGCCCGGGGATTACAGCGGCTTCGTGCTGTTCTTCTTCGAAAACGGCAAGGCCGCCAAGGTGCCCCTGAGCGCCTACGAAACCAAGACCAACCGGAAAAAGCTCACCGGCGCCTACTCCGACAAGAGCCCCCTGCGGACCGTTCTTTCCATGAAGGAGGACGCCCAGCTGGTGGCCTACTCCACCGACAACCGCGCCATGATCTTCTCCACCGCCCTGCTGCTGCCCAAGACCACCCGCAGCACCCAGGGCGTGGCGGTGCTGACCCTGCGCAAAAAGGCGACTCTGGATTTCGCCGCGCCTGTGGCGGGCAGCAACATCAAAAATGAAGCCCGCTACCGGGCAAAGAGCATCCCTGCCGCCGGTGCGGTGCTGAAGGCCGAGGAGGCGCCCCAGCAGCAGATCGCCCTGGAACTGTAAGAGAAAGAGGGGAATCCCATGAAAAAGTACGCTGAATATTTCCGCTGGGTCTTCATGATCGCCCTGGGCTGCGCCATCTTTGCCCTGGGCTTCGACCTGTTCCTGGAGCCCAACGGCCTGACCGCCGGCGGCATCTCCGGCATCGCCCTGATCGTCATCCACCTGGCCCCCGTCACCACCGTGGGTGTGGCCACGGCGCTGATGAACTTCCCCCTGTTCTTCTTCGGCGGCAAGAAGATCGGCATGCGGTTCTTCATCGGCTCCATCATCGGAACCGTTTTCTTCTCGATGTTTATCGACCTTTTTGCCGGTCTGCCCGTGCCTGAGACGGAGCCGCTGCTGGCGGCCCTGTACGGCGGCGTCATCTGCGGCGCAGGCCTGGGCATCGTCTTCGTCAACCAGGCCTCCACCGGCGGCTCGGACATCGTAATCCGGCTGCTGAAGCTCAAGTACCGGAACATGCCCATCGGCACCATCTCCCTAGCCTTTGACTTCATCGTCTGTGCCGCCACGGGCGTGGTATTCGGGGATATTTCCAATATGCTCTACTCCCTGATCACCGTCTACGCCACCAGCCAGCTCATCGACGCCATGGTCTACAAATTCGACTTCTCCCGGGTGGCCTATATCATCAGCAAGGAGCATAAGCGCATCGCCGACTCCATCAACTACGATCTGCGCCGGGGCGTGACCTATCTGTACGCCCAGGGCTACTACTCCGGCGACGACACCAAGGTGATCCTGACCGCCGTGAAGCAGGGCCAGCTGGCGGACCTGAAGGATCTGGTGGTCCGCATCGACCCCAACGCCTTCATCATCGTCCAGGACGCCCACCAGGTGCTGGGTGACGGCTTCGCCCGGCACTCCCACGATTCCCTGTGATGGGGCGCAGACTGGCGGCCCTGGCGGCCGCAGCGGCGCTGCTGCTCTCCGGCTGCGGCTGGATGGACGGCAGCTACGTCTCCGTGACGCCCCATCAGGTGGGCCAGAGCCAGAATACCGGCGGCAGCGCCAGCACGGTCAGCAGCTATGCAGAGCTGCGCAGCGCGCTCATCGGGCTCATCGACGCCGGAAGCAGCAAGGGGCTGTTCACACTGTCTGCGTATCCCCGGGCCGATGCGGAGACGGATATGGAGCGGGCGGTGGAATACGCCATGGGGGTGTATCCCATCGGGGCCTACGCGGTGGAAGCCATCGACTATGCCTTCGGCACGGGTCCGGGCGCAGGTGCCATCTCCGTGGACATCTCCTATCGCTATACCCTGGCACAGATCGAGCAGATCCGGACGGTCCGCTGGATCTCCGGCGCGGAGGAGGAAGTGGAGGACGCGGTGGACGAATGTGCCGACTCGCTGGTGCTGCAGATCAGTGGCTATCAGGATGTGGATTTCGGCGAGATCGTCCGGGAATATGCCCGGATGTATCCGGAGCGGGTCATGGAGGTCCCCGAGGTGGAGGTCGCGATCTATCCGGACCGGGGAGACACCCGTGTGGTGGAGCTGCGGTTTTCCTACCGGACGAGCCGGGAGACGCTGCGGTCCATGCGGGAGCAGGTGCAGCCCGTCTTCAGCTCGGCGGCCCTGTACGTCAGCGGACAGGCCGAGGACCGGACCAAATTCTCCCAGCTCCACGCATTTCTGACCGACCGCTACGACGACTACCGGCTGGAACCCACGGCGACTCCCGCCTACTCCCTGCTGTGCCAGGGCATGGGCGACAGCAGTGCCTTTGCCCAGGTCTATACCGCCATGTGCAGCCGGATCGGCCTGGAGGCCCGGAGCGTCTGCGGTACCCGGAATGGGGAGGACCACTGGTGGAACCTGATCCGGATCGACGGCATGTGGTACCACCTGGATCTGCTGGGCGACCGGCAATTCCGGCCCATGACGGACGCGGAAATGACCGGCTACGAATGGGACCGGACCCAGTATCCGGCAGCAGAGGGTGCCGGAGGATAATTTTGAAAAAAGATAAAAAAAGGGGTTGACAAATCGGAACGGCTGCGCTATAATGCTAATCGTTCCGAGGGAACAACCCAAATGCGGGTGTAGCTCATCCGGTAGAGCGCCACCTTGCCAAGGTGGAGGTAGCGAGTTCGAGCCTCGTCACCCGCTCCAGAAAACAGAACCCGATGCAAAGCATCGGGTTCTTTTTTCAGTTAAATCCGTCCTTACGGACGGGTGAAATCCACGACCGTGGATGAAATCGCCGGCGCGATGAAATCCGCTGCGCGGGAGTGGGATAAAACGCTGCCCAGCATCTTTTTCTGAATATGCATATCGACTTGACTCAGCACCGCACCCTCTTGCCTCCCACGCAGGGGGAGGGGGACCGCGAAGCGGTGGAGGGGGTGTGCCGCCAATGGTAGGACACTCCCCCAGTCAGCTTCGCTGACAGCCCCCTCAAAACGAGGGGGCCAAGAGTCGCTTCCTACTCATGCTGAGTAATGTCGAGAAGCATTTTTCTGAATATGGAAGACCCGGCGGTCCTTGGACTGCCGGGTCTTGAAATTTACTTCTCCTGGGGCCAGAAGTGCATCAGATTCAGGCCGATCCTGGCGTCGGGCTGGCGGTCGATCTCGCCGGGGAGGACCGTCATGATGATCTCTGCGGTGGCGCTGACCACAGCCCGGTTCAGGTGGCCGCCGTAGCACCGGCCGGACAGATCGCCCACGGCCATGTGCAGGTGGGCATAGGGTCTGCCCCGCTGGGTGGTGATGGTGCCGGTCAGGGACACGATCTCAAAATCCGCGTGGAACATGTTGGCCTTGAACTGCTTGGTGTCGGGGGAGTAGATGCCCAACGTCACATTGTCGACGGCACCCAGACCCGTAACGGTAGCCAGCTTGACCCCCTCCACGGCAGCGAGCCACATGACCTTTTCGATGATCTCATCGCCGGGATCCAGGCGGATCACATAGGTGCTGCCAAATTTCCGATAATCCATTGGGAGTTCCTCCTCTTTCTCCATTTTTCACATATTGTAGCATCAGAATTTGTATTTTTCAACTGTTGACTATTGCAAAATATTCTATCATGAATTATAATGTTTTGTGACATAATTCACGGAAACACTTTTGATAACCGGAGGATTGTCCACGGACAACCGGTTACGCCGTTTCCAGAAGGGAGCGAACAAATGAACAGGGCATGGAGACATTTCTGTACCATCACCCATCACAAGCGGCTCGTTTTGCAGGGCTGCTTCCGGGTGGGGCTATACTGGCAGGGCATCACCCACGACCTGTCCAAATTCTCTCCCGCGGAATTTTGCGTGGGCATCCGCTACTGGACGGGCAAGCGCAGCCCCAATGCCGGAGAACGGCAGGAGAAGGGCTACTCCACCGCCTGGATGCACCACAAGGGCCGCAACCGCCACCACTGGGAATACTGGACGGACCTGAGCATGGAGACGAAGCGTTACGAGTCGTGCCCCATGCCCCGGAAATATCTGGTGGAGATGGTGATGGACCGGCGGGCGGCCTGCATGACCTACCAGGGGGATGCCTATACGGATGCGTCATCCTGGGAATACTATGAACGCTCCCGGGAGCGCAGCAACATGCATCCGGAGCTTCAGCGCCAGCTGGAGTTCCTGCTGCTCATGCTCCGCGACGAGGGAGAGGACAAAACCTTCCGTTACATCAAAGACATTGTTCTCAAGGGAAAGCCCTTCCCCTGGGAGCAGGAAAGAGAGGAATAAGATTATGGCCGCTTCCTGGCTGAAACATGCTGTTTTTTATGAAATTTATCCACAGACCTTCCGTGACACCAACGGTGACGGCATCGGTGACCTCCAGGGTGTCATCGAAAAGCTGCCCTATGTCAAGAGCCTGGGCTGCAACGCCATCTGGATGAACCCCTGCTTCGACTCCCCCTTCAAGGATGCGGGCTACGACGTGCGCAACTACTATCAGGTCGCCGAGCGCTACGGCACCAACGAGGATCTGGTCCGTCTGTTCGACGAGGCCCATAAGCTGGGTATCAAGATCCTGCTGGACCTGGTCCCCGGCCACACCAGCGAGGAGCATGCGTGGTTCCAGCAGTCCAAGATGATCGAAAAGAACGAGTATTCCAGCCGCTACATCTGGACCAATTCCGTCTTTGAGGGCGCAGCGCCCCTGCCCTTCATCGCCGGCGAGGCCGAGCGCAACGGCTGCTATGTGCTGAACTACTTCAAGTGCCAGCCCGCCCTGAATTACGGCTTCTACAAGCCTGCGGCATCCTGGCAGGAGGGCGTGGACGGCCCCAACGCCGTCAAGACCCGCAACGCCATGGCCGACGTGATCCGCTTCTGGCTGGAGAAGGGCGCCGACGGCTTCCGTGTGGACATGGCCGACTCCCTGGTCAAGCTGGACGGCCCCAACAAGGAGGGCACCGTCCACGTCTGGCAGGAGATCCTGGGACCCATCCATGAGGAGTATCCCGAGGCCACCTTCGTCTCCGAGTGGAACAACCCCTCTCAGGCTCTGCGGGCAGGCTTCGACATGGACTTCTTCCTGGAGTGGCGGGGCAACGGCTACTCCACCATGATGCGCGACTTCGACGAGACACCCGACGGCGAGGTCATCAGCCCCAACGGCGGCTACTTTGCCAAGCACTCCTGCTCCGACGTCAGCCGCTTCCTGAAGGACTATCTGCCCAAGTACGAGGACACCAGGGATCTGGGCCTGTACTGCTTCATCACCTGCAACCATGATATGCTGCGTCCCACCGCTGGCCTGAGCGAGGACGAGCTGCGGCTGGCCTACGCCTGGATCTACACCATGCCCGGCGCACCCTTCCTGTACTTCGGCGACGAGCTGGCCCTGCGTCAGCGGCTGCTGAAGACCAAGGAGGGCTCCTACCGCCGCACCGGCGCCCGGGCCCCCATGCAGTGGAACGCCGGAAAGAACAAGGGCTTCTCCGACACTGACGGCGAGCTGTACCTGCCGGTCGACACCGATCCCAACGCTCCCAACGTCGAGGCCCAGGAGAAGGATCCCGCCTCCATGCTGAACTTCGTCCGGGGCCTGATCGCCCTGCGCCAGAATAACGCCGATCTGGGCAACTACAGCCCCTTCGAGGTCTACTCCGCCGAGGAAGGAAGCCGGGTCTTCGCCTACAAGCGCGGCGATCTGCTCGTCGCCATGAATCCCGGCGTGGACACCGAGGAGCTGATGCTCGACGGCGCTTACGAGAGCATCTATGCCCTGGGCGTCAGCGTCATCCGTGAGGACAAGCTGACCCTGGGCAGCCAGAGCTTCGTGGTGCTGAAGCCCATCAAGTAAGCCGATTTGGGGCAGGGAAACCTGCCCCAAAAATTTTTTGAGAAATTTGAAAAAAGTGCTTGACATTTTTGGAATCCTGAGTATAATAAGCCATGTTGCTACTGAACAGCAACTGTGTCAGAGACAAATTGATAGAGGATTAGTGTAACGGTAGCACACCGGACTCTGACTCCGTTCGCGGGGGTTCGAATCCCTCATCCTCTGCCAAAGAATAACCGCAACTTTGATACAAGTTGCGGTTATTTTGTTTTTGTGGTATAATGAAGAAAAAAGGTGGTGATTGCATGAATGAAAAGCAAAGTATTTATACATTGACCGTTAGTACTCCAGATGGAGTGATTGATTTACCTATCCAGCATAGAGTAGTTAATGAAAATGATGATAATATGCAAACAACAATCAGCGTCATAATCGAAGGACACGAAATGCGATTTGATGCAGAAACAACAGAAGATGTGTTGATTAAGCTTGCAAAAAAGCTACCTATTGGCTGGAATATTAAGTCTTGTTTATCTTGTCGCTACGGGCATTTTTGCCCTGTTGGGAATGCAGACAACGAGTTGTTTTGCGTGACCGAATTTGAACCAAAAGAAATCAGTGATTTATGGCAAGTTACAGAAGATGATGCGGAACGAAACAAAAGAAGCAGAAATCTCTTCCACCTTTGTGAACAATACTTACCACAAGCAAGTGACTATTTCACTTATAGCGACTACCTTTCAGAGATAAATCACCCCTAAATGCACCCCCCTAAATCCAATTTGCACCCCCTTGACAAGAAAATGCACCCCCTAACCTCAAAAGGGGGTGCATTTGTATTAAAATTAGGGTTAGTCTTCAAAAAGAGAACCACACCAAACGGTGTGGTTTTTCTTTTTTCTACTATTTCTGCTGAAACCCCGCCGAACCGTATGGTCCGGCGGGGTCGGTTCTTAACGAAGTCCCATCCAATAGCCACAGAGGATCACGCCGGTCAGGAAAGTCCAGCCGATGGTCCGGCTGGCCAGCTCCCAGTCCGAGGGCTCGGCATTGTCGGGATCCCGGACCCGGAAGGAAAGGCCGTAGCGGAACAGCTCGTCGGCAAAGAGGATGGACACCGCCGTCGCAGCGGAGAAAAACAGCGTGACCAGATAGACGGGCCAGTGGCCCCTGTGTTCCGGCTCCGGTCCCCGGAGAAGCCGGAGGATGGTCCCGGCGTCGGGGGCGTGGACATCCACGATATTCCCGTCTCCGTCCACCACGGTACCGTCGCTCAGGGTGGCGGTGAAGGTGACGATGGGAGCGCCGTCGCCGGACAGCAGCATCAGCTCGCCGTCAAGCTCCGTGACGCTGCCCCGGAAGAAGGGATGTCCGTCCTCCAGGATCTCCACGCCGGTGCTGCCCACAGCCAGGAGCCCCTCGTCGGTAACGGCGGTGGGGTCCTCCCGGGCGGTGTAGGGGCCGTAGGTCTTGCTGCCCAGCCGGAAGGTGACGGTGTCGGTGCCGACGGTGAAGAGGGCGTCGGCCCCGTCGATGGTGCCCTCGTACAGCGTCACACCGCCCTCGGTCCGGGGGACCAGGATAGCATCGCAGTACGCAAAGCCCACCCTGGAGGTGACGAAGCCGTACACGGCGCCAAAGCCCACCGCCATCACGAGCAGCAACAGCAAAAGCAGCTTCGGATATCGGTCCAATTCACGGATACGTTCCATGGTCAGCACCTCCTTTGTGGATATCATTTTATCATAGTTCCGGTCCCTGCGCAATCGGATGGTGGGAAATTAAGATATTAAGCAGCCGCCGGTCCATCAGGACCGGCGGCTTAAGTGTGTCGGGATGGTGCCTTCAAGGCTCCCCTTTAAGGGGAGCTGTCGCCGCAGGCGACTGAGGGGTGGAAGGTTGGATGTAGAAAATACCCGTTATTTTCTACATATTACAACCTGTTTTCTCCCACCCCTCCGACCCGGCTGTCGCCGGGCCACCTCCCCTCAAAGGGGAGGCTTGGGGTTCTCCGGCGGGTGTTATTTCAGCTTTGCGCCGTCCTTGAAGGCCTGGCCCACCGTCTCGCCCAGGACCACATAGGTGTTGTTCATGGGGTCGAAGGTGATGGGGCGCAGCCTGGCGGGGTCCACCTTGCCGTTTTCGTTCAGGATGGACTCGTCGGCGCTGACGTTGACGATCCGGCCCACCAGACGGCAGCTCTCGGGATCATAGGAGATCAGCTCGCACTCCATGGCCATGGGCAGCTCGTCGATGAGCGGCGCGTTGACGAACTGGGAAGCGGTGGCGTGGAAGCCCGCCCGGGCGAACTTGTCGGGGACCCGATTGCCGGAGGTGATGCCCACATAGTCGCAGGCGATGAGCTGGTCAGCCGTCGCCATGGAGATGGTGAAGGCCCTGGAAAACCGGATGTTGGCGGTGGTCTTGTGGCCCGCGCTGATGCACACGGACACCTCGTGATCATCGCTGATGCCGCCCCAGGCGGCGTTCATGCAGTTGGGGGTGCCGTCCTCGCCCCAGGCGGCGATGATGAAGACGGGCTGGGGATAGGACAGGGGATTGGGGCCGAAATTCTTGCGCATAGAAATTACCTCCGTTGAGATCAATGTGTGATATGAAGCAGGGCGGACAGGCGGCGGTGGAGATCGCTCAGACCAAGATGGCTGTCCTGCTCCAGTTCCAGAGTCCAGCTGTCGAAGGCCAGGACCAATTTTCTCTGGGAAAAGGAGCGTTTGTATTCGCTCCAATAGACGGCCCGGAGGGAGGACAGGGGGACTGTCCGCTCCCGTCCGAACCGGCGGATACGGATATTCCGGCCCTCCAGCCGGACATGGCAGGCGGTGAGCCGGGGATAGAACAGCATCATCGGCGCGCCCAGCAGCAGAATGAACAGCGGACGCCAGGAACTGCTGGACAGTGCCCCGCCCAGGATCGCCAGACAGATCGGCAGCAAAGCCACGGCGGCAGCGGCAGACGGGTTGGGGATGACCGCTCCCCGCTGTTCGCGGTCTTTTGCCAGCAGCCGTGCGGTGGCCCAAAGGGTGAGCCGGTCATGCTGCCAGACCAGCAGGGCGAAGCCGAGGAAGCCAGCACAGGTGCAGATCGTGCCGATGAGCCCCTGGAGCTTGGGCACTGGCTCCTCCGGCACCGGCCCGGGCATGACGAAGGGGGCCTGCAGCGCGGCGGCCTCCCCGGCATCGATGGGGGAGAAGGCCACGATCAGGTCATCCTCGGGGCAGTAAGTGAAATGGAGCGAGGTGCCCACAGTCAGCATCGGGTGGGCTATGGAATAGTATTCAGTGCCCTCGATGGTCACATGGACGCCGCCCCGGAATTCTCCGTCGTAGTAATACAGGGGGATATGATCCGCGGGCCGGAGGGCGGTGATGGTCCCGGCGGTGGTGTGGGTGTAGGCGTTTTCCTTGGGGTACAGGCAGCCCGACTGCTCCCCGATGGGGACCAGATAGGTAAACGCCGCCGCCATCAGCGGGATGATCAGCAGCACCGGCAGCAGGGCGATGCCCACGTTTTTGGTCCTGCGGACCAGAAACCGCATCAACGGAACGGCAGTCACCAGAAAGAGCGCCAGACTTCCGAAGGTCAGAAGCAGCAGCTCTCCCCAGTAATCCCAGATCGTGAACTGAACAGCCATCGGATCAGCTCCTTTTTTCTTTCATCATAGCACACAAAGCCACCGATGGGAAATGAAGAATTCTGAAGAATCAGACTGCTGCCAGCACTTCCTCCAGCTTTCCGAAGAACACGTCCTCCAGCTCCGGGCGGTGGGGGAAGCGGCTGAGGGTGACGGTGAGCTTGCCTGCGGCGGCGATGACGGCGCAGTTGTAGGGGGAACCGGCCCGGGGGGTCAGGATGCACTGCATCCCCTCCACATGGGGGGCCATCTCCTCGGGGAAGGTCACGTTGCCCAGATTCGTCAGGGTGATGGAGGAGTTGCTCTCGCCGAAATACTTGTAGATCAGACGCATGACGGCGCATTTCAGCGCCCGGGGAATGGCCCGGAAGAGCATGGACGCCTGGGTCCGGACATTGTAGGCCATGATGGCGGCCATCCGCTTGGGGTCCAGCTGCTCGCGCATCTGGGTATGGAACCGGCGCAGCAGCTCCCGCAGGGGCAGCTTTTCCTCGCCGGGCTCCATGGTGGGCAGGGCGTAGAGAATGAAATTGCGCAGTGTGGCGCTGTCGAACATCCGCCGCAGGTCCACGGGCACCATGATCCGCACGGGCCGGAGCTTCTGCCGGTGGCGCTGCTGGACCTCCATGATGCTCGACGCCATGACGCCGCTGAGCAGCGCCGTCAGGGACACGCCCTGCTTTTTCGCGGCGGCGACCACCGCGGTGGCGGGATAGGTCCGGGCCACGGTATGGACCAGGGATTCGCTGTACTTGCCCGGCAGCTGATAGGCGTAGCGGCTGGGCAGATGCAGGGGCTTTCCCGCCTGGCTCGACAGGTAGGCGTCCACCAGCTCATGATTCTGAGGGTCCTCCTCCAAACTGCGCAGGGTCTGACATACGGGGATGTCCATGTGATGGCGCAGCCGCAGATACTCGGCGATCAGGGTCGTGAAGGATGCGATGGCACCGTAGCCGTCGGTGACTGCGTGGAAGGCCTCCAGGGAGACGTCCCGGCCGCTGTAATAGATCCGGCAGGCGCAGCTTCCGATCTCCTCCGGCGTCATGGTGACCAGACAGCCCGGATCCGGCCGGACCACGGGGGCCGCGGCGGCGGGGATGAGGGTGTACTGGAAAAAGTCCGGCCGGAAGCCGGCGATGATGGTGGGGAAGCGCTTGTAGGTTCGGTCGACGGCCTGCTGGAGCAGGACCGGGTCGACCCTGTGCTTCAGGGTCATGGTGAAGCGGTAGACATTGGTGTGGCGCTTGCGCATCAGGGCCAGGTAGAGGATGGCGGAATTGTCAACGGCATAGGTGATCTGATCCATAAAAAACCTCGATTGTCAGAATAGAAGCAGTGCTAACTTTTATTATATAATGAAACGCTCTCCCGTGCAAGACTTTCTTGCTCCGGATGACAAAACGTGCTATCATAGGAAAAAATGCGGAGGGATGACCATGCAATATCGGTTGGACAAATACGGAAACGAGCTTTCGGCCCTGGGCTTCGGCTGTCTGCGCTTTCCCCAGAAAAACGGAAGGATCGACATGGACGCCACCCGGGCGCAGATCGCTCTGGCGGTGGAGCAGGGCGTGAATTACTTTGACACCGCCTATGTCTATCCCGGCTCCGAGGCGGCCCTGGGCGAGATTTTGGAGTCCGAGGGGCTGCGGGAAAAGGTGAACATCGCCACCAAGCTGCCCCACTATCTGATCAAGAGTCGGGCTGGGCTGGAAAAAATGTTCCGGGAGGAGCTGAAGCGGCTGCGCACCGACCATGTGGAATACTACCTGATGCACATGCTCTGCGACCTGGATACCTGGGAGCGCCTGAAGAAGCTGGGCATTGAGGAGTGGATCGCGGAGAAGAAGAAAAACGGCGAGATCGGTCAGATCGGCTTTTCCTACCACGGCGGCACGGAGATGTTCTGCCGTCTGGTGGACGCCTACGACTGGGATTTCTGCCAGATACAATATAATTACCTGGATGAACACAGCCAGGCGGGCCGCCGGGGGCTGTACCACGCCCACGGGAAGGGCCTGCCCGTCATCATCATGGAGCCCCTGCGGGGCGGCAAGCTGGTGGACCTGCTGCCGGGGGAGGCGAAGCGGGCATTCGCGGACTCCGGCCGGGGCTGGACGCCGGCCCAGTGGGGCCTGCGGTGGCTGTGGGATCAGAAGGAGGTCACGGTGGTCCTGTCCGGCATGAACTCCCGGGAGATGGTCCTGGAGAACCTCCGCACCGCATCGGAGGCCCGGGTGGGCGATCTCGGCGAAGGGGAGCGGGCCGTCATCGCCCGGGCCGTGGACGCCATCAATGCCGGGGTCAAAGTGGGCTGCACCGGCTGCGGCTACTGCCAGCCCTGCCCGAAAAATGTGGACATCCCCGGAGCCTTCGCCGCATACAATCGTTACCACACGGAGAGTCAGGCGGGTGCGAAGCGGGAGTACCTGAAATGCACCCTCTTCCGCAAGACCCACACCAACGCCGGAAACTGCATCGGCTGCGGAAAATGCGAAAAGCACTGCCCCCAGGGCATCGAGATCCGAAAAGAGCTGGAAAATGTGAAGCAGGACCTGGAGGACGGCAAATTCCGCCTCTACCGTCGGGTGCTGAAGCTGTTTAAGATTTTTGGTTGACCACCACGGGGACACCCCCAGACGGGTGTCCCCGGGATCAAATTCTCCTATAAAAATACTAGGAAGGTCTTGACAAAGTTGGCGGGGCGTGGTAGAATCAACATGGTTAGCGGTGGCTAATCCGTTTTTTACGGAATGGGTTAGCTGAAACTAATCAAATAAGTATGAGAAATCAGGTGACTGCTATGACGTTAAAAAATGCGGAACCCGGCCTGGAATATCTGATCCATGCCGTCGAGACGGATGACGAGGAGATGGATTCCTTCCTGTTTTCCCTAGGGTGCTACGCCGGGGAGCCCATCACGGTCATTTCCCGCCGCCGGGGGACCTGCGTCGTGTCCATCAAGGATGGCCGCTATACCATCGGCGACGAGCTGGCCGAGTGCATCAAGCTGTAAGCATCCGGGGGAGCGGCTCCCCCAACTGTTTTTGATATGTGGTTAGAATCAACTAACATAATTTGAGGAGGAAATCCAAATCATGAGAATCGCTTTTGCGGGAAATCCCAACTCCGGCAAGACCACCATGTACAACGCCCTGACGGGCCGCAACGAGAAGGTGGGCAACTGGGCCGGTGTTACCGTTGACAAGAAGGAGGCTCCCATCCGCAGAGCCTATTCCTGCGGCCTGGAGCTGACCGCCGTGGATCTGCCCGGCGCCTACTCCATGTCCCCCTTCACCACCGAGGAGAGCGTCACCAGCGACTACATCCGCAACGAGCATCCCGATGCCATCGTCAACATCGTCGATGCCACGAATCTGAGCCGTTCCCTGTTCTTCACCACCCAGCTCATGGAGCTGGGCATCCCCGTGGTGGTGGCCCTGAACAAGACCGACATGAACCAGAAGCGGGGCACCAGGATCGACGTGAACCAGCTGCGCGAAAGACTGGGCTGCCCCGTCTTTGAGACGATCTCCATCGACTCCGACAATGCCGATCTGGCCCAGGTGATCCAGGCGGCGGTCAATCTCAAGGGAAAGGGCCAGAAGGCCCCCTATGTCCACGCAGCCGAGGACCTCTCCAGCAGGGCCGCCGTTCAGGAGGCCGACAAGCAGCGCTTTGCATTCGTCAACGGGATCGTCAAGGCGGTGGAGCATCGGAAGGTGCTGACGAAGGATTACGGCTTCCAGGACCGGGTCGACGAGATCCTGACCAACAAATGGTTCGGTCTGCCCATCTTCGCGGGCATCATGTTCCTGGTCTTTGACATCTCCCAGTCCACCCTGGGTCCCTGGCTGGCGGACATCTTCACCGGCTGGATCGACGCCTTCGGCGCGTGGGCAGCTACCATGCTGGAGGGAGCGAACCCCCTGCTGCAGGCCATGCTGCTCGAGGGCGTCATCGGCGGCGTCAGCGCGGTTGTGGGCTTCCTGCCCCTGGTCATGGTGATGTACTTCCTCATCGCCCTGCTGGAGGACTGCGGCTACATGGCACGGGCCACCATCGTGCTGGACCCCATTTTCAAGCGGGTGGGCCTGTCCGGCAAGTCCGTGATCCCCTTTGTGGTGGGCACCGGCTGCGCCATTCCCGGCGTCATGGCCTGCCGCACCATCCGCAACGAGCGGGAGCGCAAGGCTACCGCCATGCTGGCTCCCTTCATGCCCTGCGGCGCCAAGCTGCCCGTCATCGCCCTCTTCGCCGGTGCCTTCTTTGACGATGCCAGCTGGGTGGGCACGCTGATGTACTTCGCGGGCATCCTCATCATCCTCATCGGCGCTCTGCTGGTCAACCGCATCGCCGGACACCGCAACCGGAAGTCCTTCTTCATCATGGAGCTGCCGGAGTATAAGCTGCCCAGCCTGAAGCGGGCGGCGATCTCCATGCTGGCCCGGGGCTGGTCCTACATCGTCAAGGCCGGCACCATCATCCTGCTGTGCAACTTCGTGGTCCATGTGATGCAGACCTTCAACTGGTCCTTCCAGGTGGTGGAGGAGGGCATGGAGAACACCTCCATCCTGGCGTCCATTGCCAATCCCTTCGCCTACATCCTGGTTCCCATCGTGGGCTACCATGCCTGGCAGCTGGCTGCCGCCGCCGTCACCGGCTTCATCGCCAAGGAGAACGTGGTGGGCACCCTGGCGGTCTGCTACGGCATCTCCAACCTGATCGACACCGAGGCTCTGGAGATGGCATCCGGTGCGGGTTCCGAGGTCGCCGCCGTCTTCGGCATGACCAAGGCTGCGGCCCTGGCATACCTGATGTTCAACCTGTTCACTCCCCCCTGCTTCGCAGCCATCGGCGCCATGAATTCCGAGATACGGGACCGCAAGTGGCTCTTCGGCGGCATCGGCCTGCAGCTGGCCACCGGCTTTATCGTGGGCTTCCTGGTCTACCAGATCGGCACCCTGATTACCGAGGGCCATGTGGGCGCGGGCTTTGTCCCCGGTCTGATCGCCGTGGCCATCATCGCCGCCTTCATCGGCTGGCTGTGCGTCAAGGGCGATGCGAAGCGCACCAAGAAAGGAAAAATCTGAATGGATCTGATCATTGTCTTCCTCCTGTCCGCCATCCTGGGCGGCGCAGGCTACGCCATCCACCGTTCCAAAAAGTCCGGCAGAAAATGCATCGGCTGCCCCTCCGGCGGCGGCTGCGCCGGCTGCTCCGGCAGCTGCGGAAAGTAAATCGCGACGCCCCCGGATCGATTTTGCAGTCGGTCCGGGGGCGTTTTGCATCATCGGTGGTTCCTGCCGTACATCCAGGCAAGCTGGGAAAAGCGATATTGCAGATCGCCGACCACATCCATGTATTCCAGAAGCATCTGCCGGTCGTCTTCGCTGAGTCGGGACAGTAAATCAGAAAATGCGCCGTCAAGTGCTGCCTGCCGCCGGGATAGCTCCCGGTAATCCGGGTCGCGGTTCGCTTCTTTTTGAACTTCCTCTACGATACGATATACCCATTCCAGCATGTACATCCCTCCTGCATGCTATTTTATAACGTTTTGTTATAAAATGCAACGATAACATTTTGTTTTGCGTATACTTTTTTCAAACATGGTTGGAGTGGATGAAAAATGTATGAGCGGATCCGTAATTTGAGAGAGGATAAGGATTTGAGTCAGCAGGAGATGGCTGACTATCTGCACTGCACGCAGGTGTGTTACTCCAATTATGAAACGGGGAAACGGGATATCCCGACTGCGGTACTCCTTGCTCTTGCGGAGTTCCACCATACCAGTGTAGATTACCTGCTGGGGCGTACCCCTGAAAAGAAGCCCTATCCCAAGAAATGAGTGTGAAATATCCCCCTGCCCGGAAGCACCTTTCGGACAGGGGGATTTGCATTTAGGGTGTGGGTTCAGTCGCCGGGGTCTCGGCGGCGGTGTTGGGATCGTCTGCGGGGGGCTCGGTGGGGGGAGGAGGGGGAGCCTCCACCCGGGCGACGATCTTATCCCGGGATCTGTAGCGGGAGGTGGCCTCGTAGGTAGAGGAGATCTGCTCGTCGGTGGCCTTGCTGTACTTGACCCGGTAGGACTTGACGGTCCGGCCGGTGTAGGCGGTCTGGATGACCTCGCCGTCGCGGTAGCCCTCCTTGTTGTCGTAGCTGTAGTTCTCGTAGACGGTCTTTCCCTCGACGGGGCCTTCGATGGTCTCGTAGGTCATCTTGACATAGTAGTCCTTGGTATCGGTGCCCAGGAGCTTCACATGGACCTGACCGCCGGAGACGCTGGCCTCGATGCGGATGGGGTAGTCGGTGTTGTTTTTGAATTTGTAGTCCAGGGTGCCCCAGCTGACGGTGGCGTCCATGCCGTAGGGCACATAGCTGACGGTGAAGCTGTGGGCGGTCCGGTCCACGATCTGAAGATCCGCCTTCAGGCAGGCGTAGTAGAGGGTGGAGGACACCTGACAGATGCCGCCGCCGATGGTCTGGACATTCTTGCCGCCGGAGTAGGCGCCTGCGGCCTTGTAGCCCTTTTCCGCGGTCCGCTTGCCCAGCGTCTCGTTGTAGGAGAAGGTCTCGCCGGGGCGGATGATCTTGCCGTTGATGGCCTGGCAGGCCAGCTTCAGATTGGTGTTGCGGTTGGAGTCGTTGGTGTGGTTGGTGGAGACGGAGCCCAGGACGTCCTTGAACAGCGTGGCGTCGATGGCCTCCCAGGTCAGCGCTGCGGGGACGTAGGCGAAGTCCACAGTGATGGTCTGTCCCTCGCCGGCATCTGCCACCAGCTGCTTCAGCGCCTCCGGATCGAAGCCGTAGCCCAGGATCTCGGGGGTGATGGAGTAGTCCGTCTCATTCAGGACGGCGTCGACAGGCGCGGTATAGTGCTGGGCATACAGGGCATCCAGATCCAGCGCGTCGGGCTCCACCACATCATAGGCAAAGTCGATGGGGGTGAAATCGTTGGTCAGGTAAGCGTGCAGGATCGTCTCCATCAGCGCTTCCGTGTCCAGGCTGCGCTCCGGCGTGCCCATGACGATGGTCAGCTGCTGATGGACCACATCGGTCTGCTCCAGCGCCTTTTCATAGGTCATATTCAGGTCCGGTCTTTCGCCGGTGACGGAGGCGGTGGACTGGGTCAGGGTGCTGGCGGCCGCAGCGGCGGCCCGGTCCACGGAGTGGCGGATGGCGTCCTCGTTGAGGGTCATGCAGCTCCGGACATCCAGCTCGTGGCTCTTCAGCTCGGCGGCAGCTCTGGCCTGGGTGTTCTCCCAGCGGTTGCCCCCGCGGCCGTAGTCGTAGGCCAGCTGCACCAGCGCGTCCACATCCACACTGGCGCCGGTGTCGGTGGGCGTCAGGGCCAGGGTCACGTCGGGCAGGTTCACGACCATGGTCTGGACGGTGTAGGTCTGTCCGGTGGCGTCCCGGAGGGCTGCAGCGGCTTCCTCGGGGGTCATGCCACCCAGGTCCACGCCGAAGGCGGAGACATTGGGATAGATCAGCCCGTCATCCTCGGTATACTGGAAGAACCACCAGGTGCCCAGAACGATGGCGGCGATCAGCACCACCAGCAGCACGGACAGGGCGCTGCCGCGGATGAAATCATGGCGATCGCTCCGGGCCTGCTCCGCAGGACCGGCTGCTTCGATGGCTTCCTGACCGGACAGCTCGGAAGTCTCATCGTGTTTTCTTTTTTTCATGGGATCACTCCTCGTTTCTACCAAATCATCATATGTTCCTATACTACCACAAAAAAACCAGAATGCAATCCCACACCCGCGGTTTTTCGGAACAAAATAGCAAAGAATTAAGATCTTAAGAGCCCATGCAGAAGCTTCGGTAGCGTTCGATGAAGACCTTGCACTGCTTCAGCGGGTCCACCTTGGGGCTGAGCTTCAGCCGCAGGGTGGGGACCTTGGCGGAAGCCACGAACTGCAGCCGCTTCTGGTAATCCGCATCGGAGCAGATCTTGCTGACGGCGTCGAAATTCAGCTGGGCCAGGGTGAACCAGACCTCCGACTGCTTCTGGCGGATGTCGGTGACGGCACATTCCTTGGCCTTGGCCCGCAGCAGGGCGATGTCCACCAGATTGAGAACGCCCCTGGGGGGCTCGCCGTAGCGGTCCACGATCTCGTCGAGCAGGTCGTCGGCGTCCTCGTCGGAGCGGATGGCGGCCATGCGGCGGTACAGGTCCATGCGCTCCTCGCCCCGCTCCACATAGTCCTTGGCGATGTTGGCGGTGACGTTCAGGTCGGCGGTACATTCGGGTGCCTTGGGGGCCTCGCCCTTTTCCTCGAGAACGGCTTCATCCAGCAATTTCAGGTACATGTCGTAGCCCACGCTCATCATGTGGCCCGACTGCTCCGCGCCCAGCAGATTGCCCGCGCCGCGGATCTCCAGGTCGCGCATGGCGATCTTGAAGCCGGAGCCGAATTCGGCAAAGTCCCGGATGGCAGCCAGACGTTTTTCGGCCACCTCGGAGAGGGACTTGTCGGGCTTGTAGGTGAAGTAGGCGTAGGCGTGGCGGGTGGACCGGCCCACACGGCCCCGGAGCTGATGGAGCTGGGAAAGGCCGAACCGGTCGGCGTTTTCGATGATCAGGGTGTTGGCGTTGGGGATGTCCAGGCCCGTCTCGATGATGGTGGTGCAGACCAGACACTGCACATCGCCCGCGGCCATGGCGCTCATGACCTCGCCCAGGGCCTCCTCGCCCATCTTGCCGTGGGCCACCGCCACCTGCAGTCCGGGGATCCGCCGGACCAGGGCTGAGGCGCACTGGTCGATGGTCTCCACCCGGTTGTGCAGGTAATAGACCTGACCGCCCCGCTCCACTTCCCGGCGGATGGCGTCGTCGATGATGGCGTTGTTATGCTCCATGACATAGGTCTGGACC
The DNA here is from genome assembly GCA_017409645.1 of Oscillospiraceae bacterium. GTDB lineage: Bacteria > Bacillota > Clostridia > Oscillospirales > Oscillospiraceae > Faecousia. The sequence goes on from JAFQSI010000180.1 coordinate 25,566, forward strand.
GGGTAGCGGTCTGCGGGGGGCTCCTCGATGGTGGACATGTCCCGGATGCCGGAGAGGGCCATATTCAGCGTCCGGGGGATGGGGGTGGCGGAGAGGGTCAGCACGTCCACACCCTTGGAGATCTCCTTCAGCCGCTCCTTGTGGCTGACGCCGAAGCGCTGCTCCTCGTCCACGATCAGCAGGCCCAGATCCTTGAATTCGATGGTCTTCTGCAGCAGCTTGTGGGTGCCGATGATCAGGTCCACGGTGCCGGAGCGGAGCTTGTGCAGCGTGGTCTTCTGCTGGGCGGGGGTCCGGAAACGGCTGAGAACGTCGATGTTCACGGGGAAGCCCCGGAACCGGGAGACAGCGGTCTGATAGTGCTGCTGGGCCAGGACCGTGGTGGGCACCAGGATGGCCACCTGCTTGTTGTCCATGATGGCCTTCATGACGGCCCGCAGGGCCACCTCCGTCTTGCCGAAGCCCACATCGCCGCACAGGAGCCGGTCCATGGGGATGGGGGACTCCATGTCGTTTTTGATATCTGCGATGCAGCGGAGCTGATCGTCCGTCTCGGCATAGGGGAAATTGTCCTCGAATTCCGCCTGCCAGGGGGTGTCGGCGGCGAAGGCGTAGCCCTCCTGACGCTTCCGGGCGGCGTAGAGCTTGATGAGCTGGGCGGCCATATCCTTGGCGGCTTTTCTCGCCTTGGCCTTGGTCTTCTGCCAGGTTTCGGTGCCCATCTTGTTGAGCTTGACGGTGGCGTCCTCGCCGCCGTTGCCGATATATTTGCTCACCAGGTCCAGCTGGGTGGCGGGGACGAAGAGAACGTCGGTGCCCGCGTAGGCGATCTTGATATAGTCCTTCACGGCTCCGTCGATCTTCATCTGCTCCATGGCCACGAACCGGCCGATGCCGTGGTGATCGTGGACCACCAGGTCGCCGGGGACCAGGTCGGTGAAGGAGTTGAGCTTCTGGCGGTTCGTGGCGCCGGATTTTTTCGGCTTGCGCTTGACCTCGCCCCGGCTTAAGAGCTGGCCCTCGGTCAGGACGGCGAGCTTCGCGTCGGGGTACTCCATGCCGAAGGGCAGGGTGCCCTCGGCCAGCAGGATCTGGCCGGGCTTGGGCATGGTGTTCAGGGGGATGCAGAGGAAGGCGGAGAGATTCTTGCCCCGGAGCATCTCCTGGAGCATCTCCGCCCGCATCCGGGTACCGCAGAGGACCAGCGTGGCGAACTCGTGGCGCTGATAGTGACTGAGATCGGAAGCGGCGGTGTCCATGTTGCCGCCGTAGCCCGGCAGCTGCTTGGCGGTCATGGGCAGCAGTTGCTTTGGGGGACACTCCTCAGGATAGCTGGTGCCGCCGAAGGTGTCCACATACACCACGGTCCGGCCCCGGAGCCCGGCGGTGAAGTCCTCCCACTGGCAGACGTAGTCACACAGCTCACCGGCGATCAGGCCCGTCTGGAGCATGGAATCCAGCCCCATGCCCACCTCCTCGATCCGGGTCCGGGCGGCCCGGTGGAGGTTGCCCTGGTCGCAGAGGATGACGACGGCATCCTCCGGGATATAGTCCACGGCAGTGGCGTATTCGGGATAGATGAGGGCCATATACCGGTCCGAGGCAGGATGGCTCATGCCGTTTTCGTATTTTTCCAGATCGGCGATCAGGGTCTTCAGGAGCTTTTCGTTGATGTTTTTCCGGCGCTTCTGGCGGGCGATCAGCTTTTCGATGTCCCTGCACAGGCCCGCGATGCCCTCGGGATGGAGCCGGGGCTGTGTCTCGCCCACGGGCAGGACCACGACGGAATCGGCGTTCTCGGTGCGCCGCTGGGTGTCGGGATCAAAGTAGCCCATGGTGTCCAGCTCGTCGCCGAAAAACTCACAGCGGAAGGGCCGGTCGGCGGCGGGGGAGTAGATGTCCACGATGCCGCCGCGGACGGCGAACTGACCGGGGCCCTCCACCATGCCGCAGCGGGAGTAGCCCCCGTGGGTCAGCTTTTCAAGCAGCTCCTCCAGGGGGTATTCCTGCCCCACCTCCAGGGTAAAGGCGGCCCTGCGCAGGACGGCAGGGGGGATGGTCCGCTGGGAGAGGGACTCCCAGGTCAAAATCTGTAATTTGGTCTGACCGCCTTGCAGCGCGTAGAGCTGGCTCAGGCGCTTCTGCTCCCAGGCTCTCGACACGACGGAGGTGTCGTAGAGGGTCAGCTCCCGGCTGGGCAGCACGGGGGCGGTTTCCCCCAGGAAGGCGGCCAGCTCCTGTCCGATGCGCTTGGCGGTCATGTCGTCCTGACAGATGACCACCACAGGCCGGTCAAATTCCCGGCGCAGCCCCGCGATCAGGTGGCTCCGGTTGATCTGGCCCAGACCGGTGACGGCGGCGGCCTCCCGCTTTTCAACGGATTTCAGAAGGAGCTTGTATTCGGGAATTTGTTTGAGGAAAGAGAGTAGTTTTTCCATGGTAATACCTCAAAAGGAACGGTAGGGCGGGGTCATGACCCCGCCGACCAGGTCGGATGATTGCCCAGCCCGGTCAGTGGCAATACGGTTGGGATTATGCATCTGACCTGCCTTTCAGCAAGTCAAAGGTGCGTCGGTGGGGTCATGACCCCACCCTACAGGGGAAAACGGGACAACGTGGCAACGCGGAAAGGGGAAATTTTCCCCTTTCCGTGATTTTATGACGATGTTCGGTTAAGCCTTCCCGCTGTAGCGGTTGCTGGCCTCGGCGATGCCCTTTTCGATGATGCACAGGGCCGCGTCTGCCGCCCGGTCGATGGCGGGGCCGAGGGCCTTTTCCTCCTGGGGGTCGAAGGTGGACAGCACCCAGTCTGCCAGATCGAAGTCGGGATGGGGCTTGGCGCCCACGCCGATCTTCACCCGGGGGAAGTCCTGACTGCCCAGCTCCTGGATGATGGATTTGATGCCGTTGTGACCGCCGGCGGAGCCGTCCTTGCGCAGCCGCAGGCGGCCGGGCTCCAGGGAGATGTCGTCAAAGAGGACGATGATCCGCGCCGGGGGGATCTTGAAAAAGGCGGACAGCTGCAAAACGCTGCGGCCGGAGAGGTTCATATAGGTCTGGGGCTTGAGCAAAAAGAGCTTGCCGCCGTCCAGGTTCACCTGGGCATACAGCCCCTGGAATTTCAGCTTGTCGATTTTCACATTCAGCTTTTCGGCGATCCGGTCAATGGCCCGGAAGCCTGCATTGTGCCGGGTCTTCTCATATTCCCGGCCCGGATTGCCCAGGCCCACGATCAGCCAGTTACACTGTTCTTTCATAGTATTATTATCCTTATGCACATAATATTTCATTATAAATATAGCACAAATCATGGGAAATACAAGAGGTTTTGAGATAAATGTAGGGGACGGCCTCCGTGCCGTTCCCTGATTTTGTTCCATGTACGAAGGGGAACGGCACGGAGGCCGTTCCCAGCATTTTTAATTATCGAAATTTTGTTTGAAAATAATAGTTGCTAACCATGTCATCCCGTGGTATAATATCCAGTACGAAAGAATCTGAAAACCGAGGTGAAGCACATGAACGACACCATCCGCGTCAAGGGCGCGAGAGAGAATAATCTGAAGA